>JBAQGR010000883.1:0-1730 GCA_049287895.1 Desulfatitalea sp. | reverse complement strand
AAGGTGTACTCCGTGGCCGAACCGTTATTGTTCAACGGCCCGACGGCCAGAGTGCTTCCATCGCTCATGGTAATAGTGGCGGAGGTGATCTGATCGCTGGTGTTGGGCCGGTCGTACAGTACGATCCGGTCGATCACCTGTGGCGAGGGCCAGGTTAACTGCAACCAGGCACCCACCTTTACCAGGGTGTATTTGGCGATCCATTCACATGTTGAGTCGCCAGGATAGCCGTCGGTGCAATCGTCGATGGCCTGGGCCGCTGAATAACTGCTGTTGGCCTGTGAGGAAGCAGTCGCGGTGGCCAGCGGTGCAATATTCGCCCCTGTTTGCGCCGGCGCTTGAACCGTCACTTGCACGGCCGATGGAGCACTGTTCAACGCTCCATCATTGACAATCAGCTCGAAGCGCAGCACTTGATCAGCCGACGACCCCGCGGGTGCGGTAAAGGTCGGACTTGCCGCGAACGCATCGGACAACACCACCGCCGGACCGCTGGTCTGCGTCCAGTGGTAGGTCAGTGCATCGCCGTTCGGATCATTGCTGGCTGTACCGTTCAAGGCGACCTGGGCCCCTTGCTGAACCGTCTGGTCGATGCCGGCATTGGCTATCGGCGCTTGATTGGCCGGTTGTGTCGCCAGTACCGTTATGCTCACCTGGGCAGGAGTGCTGTCCAACTCCGCGTCGCTGACCACCAACGTAAATACCAATACCGTGTTTGTGGCAAGCCCCATAGGTGCATTGAAAGTCGGATCAGCGGCCATGGAATTGGATAGAGATACAACTGGACCAGCCGTCTGCGACCATAGATAGGTGATGGTATCGCCGTCCGGATCGTAGCTTTGCGAACCGGTCAACTGTACAAAAACATTCTCGGCAACTGTCTGGGAACCACCCACCTGGGCCACCGGCGATTGATTGATCCCCGATGAGGCGGTATCAAACACTTCGATCTCGGAGAGCCCCACATTGCCGCGCACGCTGTTGACGGTCATGCGCAGGGAGGTTGTCTCCACCGGCGCGAAGGTGTACTCCGTGGCCGACCCGTTATTGTTTAACGGTCCAACGGCCAGAGTGCTGCCATCGCTCATGGTGATGGTGGCGGAGGTGATCTGGTCGCTGGTGTTGGGCCGGTCATACAGTACGATCCGGTCGATCACCTGAGGCGAAGACCACGTCAGATGCAACCAGGCCCCCACTTTTACTGCTGTGTATTTGGCGATCCATTCACAGGTTGAGTCACCGGGATAGCCATCGGTGCATTCGTCGATGGCCTGGGCCGCAGAAAAACTGCTGTTGGCCTGTGAGGAAGCGGTCGCGGTGGCCAGCGGTGCGATGTTGACACCCGTTGCCGCAGGCATCTGAACCGTCACATGCACTACGGACGGCGCGCTATCCAAGGCACCATCATTGACCGTCAACGCAAAGCTCAACACTGCTTCGGCCGATAGACCGGAGGGTGCTAAAAAGGTCGGCGAGGGGACCGTTACACTGGATAGTACTACGCTTTGGCCGCTGGTCTGGCTCCAGTGGTAGGTAATCGGATCACCATCCGGATCGCTGCTGGCCGCACCGTTCAGGATCACTGCCGCCCCTTGCTGAACACTCTGGTCGGTACCGGCTCTGGCGATAGGCGCTTGATTGGCCGGTTGGGCCGCCAGCACCGTTATGCTCACCTGCGCGGGAGTGCTGTTTGCCTGGCTATCATTTACCGTCAGCGCAAAGCTCAACAC
>JBAQGR010000882.1:0-2080 GCA_049287895.1 Desulfatitalea sp. | reverse complement strand
ATCCAGCCGTGGCCGGCATCTGCGATCTGTTGGGCTTCGATCCCCTCTACCTGGCTAACGAGGGCAAGCTGATTTGCTTTGCACCCGAAGATCAGGCCGCGGCAGTGCTGGCCGCCATCCGCCAGGACCCGTATGGCCGCAATGCCTGCGTCATCGGCCGGGTCGTGGCCGACCATCCCGGTCGGGTGGTGATGCAAACGCGCATCGGCGGCCAGCGCATCGTGGATATGCTCAGCGGAGAGCAGCTACCGAGAATATGTTAACGGACCGTGTTGCAATATGGCCTTGCTTTGCTTTCAAATAATCCGTCCTTGACTTTTCAAGCCAATCCAGACACATTGTCACCACTTATGATTAAATGAGTACGATATGTCTGGGTTCGGAAATGAAAGAACGGCCTGAAGAAATATTCCGCCAACACGGCGGCCAAATGCGCATGAGCGAGGCCATCGGAAACGGCATCACACGCTATATGCTCTATTCTCTCAGGGACAAAGGCGTCATCGAGCAAGTAAGCGGGGGTATCTATCGGCTGGTGGAACTGCCGCCGATCAGCAACCCGGATTTGGTTACCGTGTGTCTGCGTTTTCCGAACGCCGTCATTTGTCTTGTCTCTGCTCTGTCCTATCACGAGATTACGACCCAGATTCCACATGAGGTTTCCGTGGCTGTGCCACGAGCCTCACGGATGCCTGAGCTCGACTACCCACCCCTCCAGGTTCATAAATTCTCGAATGCTGCATATGAATCCGGCATCGAAGAGCATCGGATCGATGAAGTGTCCGTCAAAATGTATAACCCCGAAAAAACCTTGGCCGACTGCTTCAAATTTCGCAATAAGATCGGGATGGACGTGGTGCTGGAAGCACTGAAACTCTATAAGGGGCGCAAGAAGTTCAATCTGAGCGAACTGCTCAAATACGCCAAAATATGCCGTGTCGAAAGGGTGATGCGGCCATATCTCGAGGCGACGATATGAAGTCTCCCAGAAATATTCCCGCCTCTGTCCGGCAGCGCCTTCTCAACCGCGCCAAGAAAGATGGACGGCCATTCAATGAGCTGCTTCAGTACTATGCCATGGAGCGGTTCCTCTACCGGCTTTCCCAATCCAATCACGCCGAACGATTCGTTCTCAAAGGCGCTTTGATGCTAAGCGTCTGGCGTTCTCCGGATCTTCGTCCGACCATGGACATCGACATGCTGGGAAGAACGAGCAACGGGGAAGCAGACATAGTTGCACAGATCCGGGATATCTTGGCCGTGAACGCGGAACCGGATGGGGTTGCCTTTCATCCCGATTCCATTCAGACGGAACGGATCACGGAAGATGCGGATTATGCGGGGATCAGGATTCGGTTCTTGGCCGTACTCGACTCAGCCAGAATCAACATACAAATTGACATCGGCTTTGGAGACGTGGTGTATCCAGGTCCTGAAGAATCCGAGTTGCCGACCATGCTGGACTACCCGGCGCCACGACTGCTCTGTTACAGCAAGGAGAGCGCTATCGCTGAAAAGCTGGAGGCAATGGTCAAGCTGGGTATGCTGAACAGTCGGATGAAGGATTTTTATGACATCTGGCTGCTGTCCCGGCATTTCGATTTTGACGGCAGAAAGCTGGCGGAAGCTATTCGCCAAACCTTTAAACAGCGGAGTACGGCACTGCCTGAAGAAATCGAGGCATTCACTGAGTCTTTCATAAACGCCAAAGAGACTCAGTGGACGGCATTCAGGAAAAGACTCAAAAAGCCTTCGGTTCCTGTCGCATTCAGTGAAGTCGAAACCGCAGTAGATGGTTTTCTTACGCCGGTGATTGCAAGTGTTTCATCCGGCAGATCAAGTCCGACCCTTTGGACCGCACCCGGTCCATGGACTTGAGATGAAGAGCCCATCTATTAGCCGAATCCATAAGGCGTCCTGAGACCTAATTGTTTGCGGCCTGACCACAAGGAATTTACCATGAAAAAGAAACACGCTGCCGCAATGGCTGCAATGGTCTTGATGAATCTGATCCTCCTGCTATCGTGCGGCGGAGACAAAGAGTATCAACTCGCCGGCAAGACCATGGGCACCACCTATC
>JBAQGR010000881.1:0-2183 GCA_049287895.1 Desulfatitalea sp. | reverse complement strand
GGGTTCGGGCACACTGGGGATCTTGACTTCAATGGTCGCCATCGGTTCTCCTGTCTATGTGGCGTTAATCCGTCTTGGCTCTATTCGTAGATTGCATTCAGCTCGACGCAACGCAACAACAATAATGCAATGTTATCAAATAGTAAACAGCGGCGTTCTGTCGCGGCCGGCCTGAGCCGCCGGTTCGCGTCTTTTCAGTCTCGGGCGGTAACGCTGTCCGCTGGAGTGATGGGTCAGGCGAGTCGTCTCGATTCCATCCATTTTCTGAAAGAGGACTGGCTTTCCCCGGAGGCTTTTCCCAAAAGAAGGTTCTCGACACTGATGTCTTCATCGAGATCTTCCCAATGGATACCAAATCCCTTCCCAATCAAGCGCCAGTTGCTCCGCTCTTTTAGTGTTCCATGAGCAAGTCTCGGAAACCATGCAATCGGGACAAGAATCGTCCGGCCATCGCTCAGTTCTGCTCGGACCGTGTTTCTTGTCACTTTTACATTTTCAATCGTCGGCACTTGAGCCTCAGCCGTTATTCATTCATAATTTTAATAATTTTTTCATCTAAACAAGAACGCAGAAAAGTATTCATCTGTTTTTGAGCACCAGTTTCATAATAACTAAGCATAAGCTGATTAAATTCCAACTGCCGCTTCGCTGGAAGATTAATAGCAGGATATCCGAAATTTAATAAAAGTCCATTCATGATGAAACGCCCCATGCGTTTGTTGACGTCATAAAAAAATTGGCATCGCGCCATTGTAAGAAAGAAATGAATGGCTCGGTCGTAAATATCTGGAATTTCGGAAGCATCGTTTACCATTTTTTCGAACAGCGCCGGTAAAGAATCCGCTTGTGGGGGGGTGTAGTCCGTTCCGGCAATAGTAACCCCTCCAGATCTGAACATTCCGAAATTCAATGCTTCGTTTTTAGCGGCTATTGAATGTAGGGCACAAACATTTTCAATAGTTACTTCAAATTGATTTCTTTCAGTTTGCCCAAATAAGGTTCGCCATGTATCAGCCTGATTCAATGCGATTTGTTGGTCAGTTACTTTATGTCCGCCAACGGTAATCCCATCCAACAATGTTTGGATTTCCGGCAAGGTAAAATTAATACCCTCCAAGTTCACCGCATCACATACAAATTCAGCCAATTGCCGCTTGGCAAGCATTATTGCTTTTGCTTTATTGGGTTTTATGCTCCAATGTGTTTCTTCCATTTCATTCTCCAAATTTATTTCTACTATGAAGATTCGAACACAAGGTTCACCGGGAAGCCCGTTTTTTGGGCGATCCGTTGGAGCGCCTCGTTCGGCTTGTTGATTTCTCTGTCAGACTAATCAGAGACCGCAGCGCTTCATTGACGGCTTCTTCGGTCGAGAATACTTCGGCCACATCGGGGCTCAGCAATACGAGATTGGTGCCTTTGCAGTATTCTTCATAGTACTTGCCGCGGACTCCCACGCCAAGGTCTTCCCGTTTATACTCAGGGCGGAGTTCATCGGTTGCCTTAACCTTCCTCATAGATCACCCTTTCTATGCGGTCCATTAGACGCAGGCTTATGATTCGTATTCTTTCTTTACGTTCTGTATGTGAGACAACAATGAGCCGTTTCTGTAACGATAAGCCAAAAGTCTTTTGTCTATCCTCATCCACGGAATAGTCCGGGTCTTGGAACGCAATGGCCAGAGAGTCTCCAAAAACCATAGCTTCCTCTTGAAACGTTACTCTGTGTTTTGTGATGTTTGCCTCAGCCTTCTTCGGGTCCCATTCAAATCTCATAGCGATCTTCCTGTTAACTACTATACCAAAGACAGCTTACATAATTATGAATATTTTGGGCAGAACGGTGCGCTTCAGCCTCGCGGCCCTTTGCGTCGGCTGAATTTGCCTTGTTATACAGCTGTCACACAGGTTTTTCAGGAACCGTTCTAATCGGATCGCACAGCGTACGCATGATTGCTTCAAGTGGCCCACGTTTGAACCTGCCTCGCCAGAAGTGTGCGAATACACCCCCTGCTACGCAGAACACCACCGAGGCAAATAATGCAAACGACAGCGTTTGGTTCTCTAATCGCCCAATAGCTTCAAGGAAACCCATTCCGAGGTTGACATGGGCTACGTATAGGGTGAGGGCGAGCTGCCCGGTCGCCTTATGTCTATAATCACTCTAATGGAGCCACCCGTTT
>JBAQGR010000880.1:0-2126 GCA_049287895.1 Desulfatitalea sp. | reverse complement strand
TATAGTGCAGCCCGGTTTCGTTATCGAAGTATTGGCCCGCATATACTCCGATGCAAAACCCCCATAAAGGCTTCTTTTTTGACCCCCCTTAAAGGCCTGCTGCGTGTTAAAGAGCTGGTTGGAGCTTATGATTAATCACCATAAAAATCAAGAAGATGTTGTCAATGACCGAACAATGTAGGCAGGCAATTAACCGGCAGTTAAAAAAGAAAACATTGCAGGAGAGAGCTGTTTCAACTCGCCGGATATGGTCCGCTGCCATTTTTTGGGCAGGTGAGCGTATATTGTTTTCAGCCGTTGCCTGCGGGTTTCATTATCCAGACAAAGCTCCCCGATGCTTTTGATGGCCATCAGGTCCTTTTCTTTTTTGGCTGGATCTTTGCGCTTGATGCTGATGAGAATTTTATGCAGCGTATACGCTTCCGGTTCCGGCAGCCAGAGCGTTAACCCCTTATGTGTCATGCTAAATTTATAATCCTGAAGCATTTTCATGTACGTCAAACTTTCGGCATTGATGTTCAATTGCTTTATCTCATGGGGCGTATCTTTTACCCGCCCTAATGCCGGGGTTAAAAACTGGATTTCAAGATCCGGGTGAACGTATTTCACAAGCCCGGTGCTGTAATCAAAATCACTGTCAAACCCAAGCTGATTCAACATTTCCGATACATCCACGTTGGTTTTGAACTTAGAAGGATTGGGAACAAGAAAATCGATATCCAGTGTCCGCAGCAACGGGATTTCAGGCGCATTATCAAACAGGATTCTGTAAAAATACTGGCACCAGCTGCCGACAATAACAAGGCCGTCGAGCACACCTTTTTCCTGAAGCTCTTTTAGCACAGCGTATAGAAGTTCATATTTTTCTTCCATCGATTACCTTTTCGATTTCTCTCAGATCGTTTTTGACCTGTTTCAGTTTCAGTTCGTAATCTTTCCTGAACTTCACCTGTTCCAGGATTTTACGGGCATTTTCCGAACCGACTGAACCGATATAATCAAACTTTACCTTTCCGTCACGGCGGCTTGCAAAATAGAGGTATTCACTTTTATTTCGTTTTTTAATCGATACGGTTCCCTTGGGCAGCGAGTCGATTTTATCAATGTATTTTTGATAAAGGGCCTGTAAACGCTGGTGTTCTTCCTGCATTATGTTTTTAATATAACTCATACAAGTCTCCTCATTGCCTAACATATACACTAAAATATATATTTTGTTAGGCAACGCCTGTCAATCCCAGACATAAAAAATGTCCTTTTTTCTTTTTAACCGCCAAAAATATAATCAGATAGGATTCCTTTTTTAAGAGGCGGTGGGCGGGCATCAAATAAGACGCGGCTGCGAACGCAGGCAGCGTAAGCCCCCAGCGTTCCACCAGGGGGCCGCAGCCCGAGCACGCAGACGCACCGCTGCTTAAAGCTTTTCGGAAGGATGATACTTGGCGTGGATCTGCTTCAGATCGTTGATGGTGACATGGGTGTAGATCTGGGTGGACTCCAAGGATTCGTGGCCGAGCATCTCTTGCAGGTGCCGCACGGGAGCGCCGTTTTTGAGCATGTGTGTTGCGCAGGTGTGGCGGAACGTGTGGGTGGTCACGTTCTTTTTGATGCCCGCAAGGGCGGCGCAGCGCTTGACCACGGCCCATATGCCGTTGGCGTCCATCCTGGCGCCGAAGCGGTTGAGGATCAGATAGCCCGGATCATCGCCGGCAACCCACGCGGGCCTCACCATCAGCAGATAGTTTTGCACCAAGCCGCAGACCCTTTGACTGACCGGCACCACTCTATCTTTATCGCCCTTGCCGTGGATCAGGATGTAACCGGCGGCAAGGTCCAGGTCGGCGATGCGGATGGCGGCCACCTCGGCCCTTCGGATGGCCGTGTCATAGAGTAGCTCAAGGATGATGCGGTTGCGATAGCCCCGGTTGCTCCGCAGGTCGGGCGCTTGCAGCATTTGTTTGACTTCTTTTTCCGTCAAGATGACCTTGGGCAACCGCCGGGGTTTTTTTGGTAGCTGTAGAGCTTCTGCCGGATCGTGCAATAGATAATCGTGCTGTTTCAGATAGCGGGTAAAGCCCATGATCACGCCCAGGCGCTGGGTCTGGGTCCGCACGGATAGCGGTTTG
>JBAQGR010000879.1:0-1674 GCA_049287895.1 Desulfatitalea sp. | reverse complement strand
GGCCAAGCACAATGCCTCGTCGGGCCTGGCGGGCGCCGCGCCCCTGATGACATAGTCCGAGTTATCGGAGGGTGAAACAGAGAGGGGCGTCCATTAAAATATAAAACACTTTGCTGTCGTTCGGAGTGAAGGGGACCGGAGTGTTTTATGCGATGTACATATTGTGGCCCTATCGGATAGCGCCACGTTAGACTGACTTCGAGAGAAAGACCGTCGATTTAAAACCACTTTTGCACATAATTTCTTATTGAAAGGGGACCGATTGTTATGCGCAGAATTTTGTTTATTGCCTGCCTTATCTTCTGCGTGTTCACATGTGTCAGTTGCACAAAAAATATCACTTCCGACACATCCGTGAGAGAGAATCCTGCCCCGAAATGCGACAATTCAAAGAAAAGCATTTTTTCTGATGCCGCCCCAGATTTGGATATGGATGGTTACAGCATTGAAGAGACATTACAGAAAAATTGGTACGCCTATCCCGTAAATAACGATAGAGGCTTTAATCCATTCTTTATCCCCTTTGATTATCTCTGCACGGCGGGCAAACCCGATCCAATGCAACGCTTGACCTTCCCAGTTCTGCTGTCCCTCAAATTCGATTTCGTCGATAATAACATTTGTACCCGTCATCCCGCTTTCGTTTACAGCCGTGACCCAGATTCCCAAGAGCTTTCCATGAGTGATGTGAATAAAGTGATTCAGAAAATGCAAGAATGGGGTCAGAATGTGGCCGTCGGCGGAACACTTATCCAACATGGCAATAAGTACAGCGGCACTTTGAAAATAATTGATAAGGATAAGGTACTGCTCGAAAAGCAGTTTCAAAAAAGCGGTTATTTTGAACTCATGGGCAAAATGGTCATGGCATGGATCGAATTCTCAGGAGGTCATGTTTCCGACAAGCTTAAATCCGAATTGATCAGACCCATGACCAGGAGCAGCCATGCCATCGTTTTGCTCGGTCAAGCGCTCAAGCTTCAGGAACGCAGCGATGAAATGTGGAAAATGTACGAAAAGATATTAGAAATTGATCCCGATTTTGCAGAATTGCGCTGGTGGTATGCCAACCAGAAATGGTGGCACACAAATGACAGGCAGTACGAAACATCCATGATGCTCAGGGCTTTAGAATCCCACTTGGTTGTTACTGCCTTAAAGGAGGTCGAATATTCAGATTCCCCAAATCTTGGCGCTCGTTATGCAAAGGTGTTTTTACGTGCCAAAACAATAATGCCGAAGCACTGGGTAATAACCGGAAGAGAGTCCTATGACAAATGGGATAAAATGGACCGAAGTGAAGCGCTGAGATTGAGCGCCGAAGCGATAAAGGCACCCTATGCATATTTCTTTTCGAACCAAGCGGCCAAAAAGTGCTACAACCAAGGTGACTACCAGGTTTCCATCCCCTTAATGCTATCGATCGTCAATTCTGGATACAATCCTGGCGATGGCAGCCTCCCAGAATTTCAAAGATTGGTTTTTTCTTTTATCGTGCTTGGTCACTTGCGCGACTCTTTGGCGCTGGTTCCCCCCATGTTCAATTATAGCAAAGACAAAAACTGGGCTATCCTTTATTCGGGATACATAATGGATGAGGCCATGGACTTCGACAAACCAATTGAAATGTTCAAAGCGGCCGCAGCCAACAATAACAGATTGGCAGTCGAATTC
>JBAQGR010000878.1:0-16422 GCA_049287895.1 Desulfatitalea sp. | reverse complement strand
CCGACGAGACCTTCTTT
Organism: Desulfatitalea sp.; assembly: GCA_049287895.1. GTDB lineage: Bacteria > Desulfobacterota > Desulfobacteria > Desulfobacterales > Desulfosarcinaceae > Desulfatitalea. The sequence goes on along the minus strand of JBAQGR010000878.1, from coordinate 16,405 downwards.
CTCACCGGCACCGATGAACACGGCGACAAGATCATGCGCGCGGCCAAAAAAGAGAACATGACCCCCAGGGCCTATGTAGATAAAATCAGCACCCTGTTCCGCGAATTGTGGCCCCAGATGAATATCGCCAACGATCACTTCATCCGCACCACCGACCCGGCCCATGGCAATGTGGTCCAGATGATCCTGCAGAAAATCTACGATCAGGGCGATATCTACTTCAGCGAATATGAGGGCAAATACTGCTTCGGCTGTGAGCGGTTCTATGCTGATCGGGAGCTGGTGGAGGGCAAGTGTCCGGACCATCACACCGAGCCGGAAACGATCAAGGAGTCCAACTATTTTTTCAAGATGGGGCAACACCAGCAATGGTTGATCGACCACATCCAAAAGAATCCGGACATGATCCGGCCCGAGCGCTATCGAAACGAAGTGCTGGCCTTTTTGCGCGACCCCCTGGACGACCTGTGCATCTCGCGGCCCAAGTCGCGCATCAAATGGGGCATCACCCTGCCTTTTGACAAAGATTATGTCACTTATGTGTGGTTCGACGCCTTGATCAACTATGTTTCCGCCTTGGGTTATCCCGACGATCCGCGCTTTGCCAAATTCTGGCCCGTGGCCCAGCACATCGTGGCCAAAGATATTCTCAAGCCCCACGGCATCTACTGGCCCATCATGCTCAAAGCCGCCGGACTGCCGGTATACCGCCATTTGAACGTGCATGGCTATTGGAATGTGGCCCAAAGCAAGATGTCCAAAAGCCTGGGCAATGTGGTCGAGCCGCTGCAGTTGAAGAACGTCTACGGCCTGGATGCCTTTCGCTTTTTCCTAATGCGCGAAATGGTGTTCGGATTGGACGCCAATTTCAATGAAGAGGCCCTGGTGCAGCGGATCAACTCCGATCTGGCCAACGACCTGGGCAACCTGTTCTCCCGGGTCGTCACCATGGCGCATAAATACTTTAAAGGGGTGGTCCCCGAGGCTGACCCGGCCATCGAAGCGGAACTCGCCCTGGGGATGCAGGAGAAAACCGCCCGGGCCATCGAGAGCTACACCCAGGGGATGCAGACCCTGGCCTTTCACAAGGCGCTGGCCGCGGTGTGGGAACTGATCAACCAGATGAACAAGATCATCGATGTCACCGCGCCTTGGGAATTGGCCAAGAACAAATCGTCCCACCCCCAACTGCAAGCCGTCATCTACAATCTGCTCGAAGGCTTGCGCATCATTGCGGGGCTCATCTATCCGATCATGCCCGATACCGCCGCCACCATGCAAAAACACCTGGGGTGCGATCCCGGGCAACCGTTCTTCAAGATTGAAGCGGTCAAGGCGTGGAAACGCCTGGCACCCGGCACGCGGCTGCCCAAATCAACCACTCTTTTCCCGCGGGTGGAGATGCCCAAGACAACCACACCGGCCGAAACGGAGGCAGGCGTCACCGTGACGATACCTGAATTGAAACCAGAGATCACCATAGAAGATTTTGCCCGGGTCGATCTGCGGGTGGCCACCGTGGTGGCCGTCGAAGCCATCCCACGGGCCAAGCGTCTGCTCAAACTGGAAATCGACCTTGGGGAACCGGAGTTGCGCACCCTGGTGGCCGGCATCGCCGAAAGCTACACCCCCGATGAACTGATCGGCCGACAGGTCATCGTGGTGGCCAATTTAAAACCGGCTAAATTAATGGGGGTGCTATCCAAGGGCATGCTTCTTGCTGCCACTTCAGAGAAGCAAACGGTTGCACTGACCGTGGATCGTCGGATGCCGCCGGGTTCGGCGATCAAATAGTACGGATCCAGGGTCGAATTGCGCCGGATTGGGAGTGGCAGGTACGGGCGAACCAGGAACGCTTCAAGGGTCGTCGGCTGATACAGACATATACACACGGATATGAAATTATTTAAGAAAGATCGCTCGAAGACTCAACGGCGCCCCACCTGGCGCGATTACCAGAGCCAACTTCAACGCCGGCCTGCCAGACGCTTCACCGGGCGCCGGGCAGCGCTTCTCTTGTGCAGTGGCGCCTTGCTCATCTATTGCGTATATATGGGCCTGCCATCGACCGGGGCCACCAATACGGTGCAGCGGCCCGAACCGATCCGGATGCAAGTCCCGCCGACACCGCAGGCCGCCGCTGCGCCGGCTACTCCTGCATCGATCAGTAAAACGGAGCGGCAGGCCATCACTGCGCCGATAGGTAAGCCCGATCCTCCGGCTGATACGCCACAGAGCAGCAAAGACGACCCGCAGGTGCAGACCGTCACCCAGATGATCGGCAAAGCGGACGGGATGATCAGCAAAAAGGATGCGCAACTGCTGCTGGCCCACCTGGATGTCCACAACTTGACGCAAAAAAGTGTCGATCTGCCGATAAACGGCCGGCGCTTCAACGTGGAGACCAGCCTTGAACCGGATTTGCAAGCGCAGCTGACAGAGGCCATGGATCGCAAAAACTCACGATTCATCGGCATTGTGGTCATGGAAGCCGACTCGGGCAGGATTCTGGCCATGGCCGGCTTCGATAAAGCCGATCCCCAATCCAATCCGTGCCTGCAGAGTACATTTCCGGCCGCCAGCCTCTTCAAAATTGTAACCGCGGCCGCCGCGGTGGACCAATACGGCTACACCATCCACACGCCGGTGAACTTCAGCGGCTACAAACACACCTTGTACAAAAGCCAGCTTAAAGAGTCCAACAATCGCTACACCCAAACAATCTCGTTCGCGGACTCGTTTGCCCAGTCGGTGAACCCTGTCTTCGGCAAATTGGGTAGCCTGCATCTGGGCAAGGATCTCCTGGAGGAGTATGGTTTGGGCTTCGGCTTCAATCAACCCCTGGATTTTGAATTGGCCGTGACGCCGAGCCGTCTGATCGTCACCGACGCCCCTTATCGATTGGCCGAAATCGCCAGCGGGTTCAACAACGAAACCACCTTGTCGCCATTGCACGCGGCCGTGATGGTCTCGGCCGTGCTCAACAAAGGACGCATGGTCTCTCCGAGCCTTGTGGAGAGCATCGTGGACGCCGACGGACGGGTGATCTACCGTTCCCAGGCCACCTGGCAGCGACGCGCCATGACCTCCAAAGCCTCCGCGGTCGTAGCCGAAATGATGGAGACCACCATCCAGTCGGGAACGGCCCGTAAGATTTTCAGGGGGCAACAGCGCGACCCCGTCCTTTCGCAGGTACGCATCGGCGGAAAAACCGGATCGATCTCCAACCACACCAACGATGCGCGCTTTGACTGGTTTGTCGGTTATGCCGAGGCCAAGGAAGGCTCGGGCCACCTGGCCGTCGCGGTCTTGGTGGCCCATGAAGAGTACATCGGTGTGCGTGCCGGCACCTATGCCCGCATGGCCATGGCACACTATTTTAAAAATCATCTGGCCCATCAGGAAAGCAAAAGCATGAAGTCAAACAGCTGATGAAACCTTAGCAAGCGCCCCAATGAAATATTTTTGGGGTCATCCGCCGAAGCTTCACCTGCCCAAAGGGATACCCCCGCACAAAGAAAACAGCGCAACGCAGCCATTAAATTTTTTGCGGCAGCGCCAATAATGCCCCATGACAAATTGGGAATCTGGCGCTATAAGATAGAACCATCGGCGGATAGAGCCACTGGTTGAGCACCCGGGCCCTTTTCCGCACTGAACAATGGCGTGGTTATGGCAGTCAACCCTCTGAACCCGAAACCGGTTCGTGCCAAGCGGCCCGAACGAACGCATCAGGAGAACCCGTTATGCCCGGTTTTGAGATATTCGGCGATGAAGAACGCAAGCAGGTTCAGGATGTGCTGGATACCGGCGTGTTGTTTCGCTATGGATTCGATGCGGCCCGCCAAGGCCACTGGAAAGCCCGAAGCTTCGAAGGCGAACTATCCGAACGCTTGCGGGTGGCCCACTGCCACCTATGCAGCAGCGGCACGGCCGCTTTGAGTATCGCTTTGGCGGCCTGCGGCGTCGGGGCTGGGGATGAAGTGATCGTGCCGCCTTTCACCTTTGTGGCCACATTTGAAGCGATCCTCACGGCAGGCGCCGTACCTGTTTTCGCGGAGATCGACGAGACTCTGGGTCTCGACCCCCAACTCCTGGAAACCCGCCTGACGCCGCGAACCAAAGCGGTCATCGCGGTGCATATGTGCGGCGCCGCGGCGCGCATCGATGAAATCGCGACCTTTTGCAGCCGCAAAGGATTGATTCTCATCGAAGACACCTGCCAGTCAGTGGGGGCCTCGTTTCAAGGCAAAGCCCTGGGCACCTTCGGCCGGATGGGGTGCTTCTCCTTTGATCCGGTCAAAACCATCACCTGCGGCGAAGGCGGAGCCGTGGTCACCGATGATACGCATCTCTACACGCTGGCCCACGCCTATGCCGACCACGGCCATGACCATATCGGCAACGACCGCGGGGCCGAAACCCATCCCATCATCGGATACAACTATCGCATCAGCGAGTTGAATGCGGCGGTGGGGCTGGCCCAGCTGCGCAAACTAGACACCATTTTGGCCACCCAGCGGGCGCACAAGGCCGCCCTGAAAAACGCTATGGCCGATTTTCCCCGCATTCGGTTTCGCCAACTACCCGACGAGGCCGGCGATTCGGCTACGTTTTTATGTTTTATGCTGCCGGATGAAAACAGCGCCCGGCAAACCGCCCGCGACCTGAACAGCGCCGGCGCCGACGGGTGTTTCTACTATTTGGACAACAACTGGCACTACCTGCGCAACTGGCACCACCTGAAACAGATGCAGGCCGCGGCCCGACTGCCGGCCCAGCTGTGCGACCCTTGTCCGGACTATCGCCAGGTCGCGCTGCCCCAATCCGATGCAATCATCGCGCGCACCATCGCCATGCAGATCAAGTTGGGCTGGAGCCAGGCACAGCTATCGCAACGTATCGCCACGATACGGAAAGTGCTATCCCGGTAACTGCCCACTTAGGGCCTGTACTCTATTACCCGAATCGACGATTCATCGAATCAACAAACCAAGAGGTGAATGGATGTTTCGCAATTTCAAAACAGTCAACCGCTTCGTTTTCGGCCGCGGGTGTTTCAATCAATTGGACGATATCCTGACCGCCCAACGCAGCGCGTCCCGTTCCAATGTGGTCTTCGTGGTGGATGATGTGTTCAAAGACAAGCCGCTGCAAAAAAGGGTGCCGCTGCGCGCGCAGGATCTGCTGCTCTGGGTCAATGTGACGCATGAACCCAAAACCGCCTATGTGGACCAGCTCACCGCCCAGGTGCGCGCGGCCATGGCCGAACGCGACCAGGAGCTGCCGGCCGGCGTGATCGGCATCGGCGGCGGCAGCACCATGGACCTGGCCAAAGCCATCTCCCTGATGCTGACCAACCCCGGCTCGGCGGCCGACTACCAGGGGTGGGACCTGATCAAGATCCCGGCCGTCTACCACGCCGCTGTGCCGACCCTGTCGGGCACCGGGGCGGAGGTGTCGCGCACCACCGTGCTCACTGGACCGCAAAAAAAGCTGGGCATCAATTCAGATTTTACTGTTTTCGACCAGGTGGTCCTGGACCCCGAACTGATCGTCGATGCACCACGCGAGCAGCGTTTTTACACTGGTATGGACTGCTACATCCATTGCATCGAATCGCTCACCGGAACCTATCTCAACGCCTTCTCCCAAGCCTACGGCGAAAAGGCCCTGAACCTGTGTCAGGAGGTATTTCTGCGGGATGACGCCGACAGCGACGACAAGCTGATGATGGCCTCGTTTTTCGGCGGCATGAGCATCGCCTACTCCCAGGTGGGGGTGTGTCACGCCCTCTCCTATGGATTGAGTTTCGTGCTGGGAATCCATCACGGCATCGGCAACAGCATCGTCTTCGACTACCTGGAAGAGTTCTACCGCGAAGGGGTGGCCGAGTTCCGGCAAATGCTGGCCAAGCAGAAGATCGATCTGCCCCGTGGCGTGACGGCCGGCGTCACCGAGCCCCAAATGGAGAAAATGGTTGATGTGGCCCTGGTCCTCGATCCCTTGTGGGAAAACGCGCTGGGCAAGGAGTGGCGGAAGAAAATGCCCCGCGAGCGGATTCGGGAGCTATACCGGCGGATGTAATCACACCCCCGCCACCCGACCCACGGCCTGTTCTGCATGCTCATAAGGTAAAGGAGATAATCGTGACGGCGCAAACCGACCCGCGGCCGATAGGGCCGATATCAATATGTTTGGACCACATCACAACCTGGACTACAGCCCATGCACGGCGAGTGATGTGCTCGTTGGCTGCCCGCATGCGCGCGCCGGTCTATTGGGGCCGACGTCCCGTTGGTTTCGACGGTGACGCCTGGGTGCTCCTGCCCCATACGGCCAACACCCTGCGCTGCGGCCTGGCCGGCCTGATCGCCTTTCAACGAAAAAGCGCACCACCCTCCATCGAAGCACTGGCGGCCATGGAAGCGCAGGCCGCGGAGATCCAAAAACATCCCCTGGCCCGCTATGTTCAGGGTTGGACTTCGGCGGCCGAGCACCATATGGGCGGCGATGCGGCACCCGACCGTTTGTACCAGCTGGCCTGCCAATTGAAACAGGAAGGTCCCTTTTTATCCCTTTTCGCCGACGTGCAGTTGCAGGCCCGCATCACGGCCCTGTCCGAGCGCCTGGCCGCATTCATCGCCGAAGAGATCCACACCCTTCAGAAGCAGATGGGCTACCTGGCCACCGCCGATGCCGAAAGAGCCGATCAGCACGTCGAACGGCTCAAGGATACCGCCTGGTGCCTCAAAATCGAGCTGCTGGAGAATATCCACAAAATCAAAGCGCTGATGGGTGCTGCCGATGCCAATCTGTCCCCCGGCGTGGTCCGCATCTTCCGCAACCTGAACACGGTGCTCAACAGCATCGACCGGTTGGAGGTGCGCGGCCGCGATTCGGCCGGCGTGTCGCTGCTTTTTCTGCTGGCCCCCGATGAGTATACAGCCCTGGAGACAGCCTGGACCCAGGCCGGCCATGCCGACATAGTAGCCCAGCGCGCGGAACGCCCGGTCCTGGTCAACCGATCCATCAGCATCCATCCACATGGCGGCAACGATCTGGTGGGTATCACCCTGACGTACAAGGTCGCGGCCGAGATCGGCAGCCTGGGCGACAACATGCATCGTTTGCGCCAGGAGATAGCCCAGGACCCCATCGCCCACCTGATCGCTATCCGGCCCCATCGCTTCCATACCGTCTCGGCCCACACCCGTTGGGCGTCGGTGGGCGCCATCACCATCGCCAACTGCCACCCGGTGGACAACGCCACCATCGGCCACGGTTGCTCCGGCAAAGGCATGATCCACGCCTGCCTCAACGGGGATATCGACAACTACCTGGCCCTGAAAAAAAAGTGGGAGCAAAACGGCGAGCCCATCCCGGAGGAGATCACCACCGACACCAAAATCATTCCGCTGCAAATTGAACACCACCTTCGGCAAGGGCATACGGTGGCCGAAGCCTTCCGCCGCGCGCTGGGCGATTTTGAGGGGTCGCATGCCATCGCCATGCATACCGATCTGGCGCCGGGAAAGTTCTTTCTGGGCCAAAGGGGCAGCGGGCAAGCGGTCTTCGTGGGTCTGGCCGAGGATCATTATCTGCCTACCTCGGAAGTCTACGGCTTCGTGGAGCAGACCTCAAAGTACATCAAGCTCAACGGCGAACGGGTGGTGCAAGGTCAAAGCGGCCCCACCCAAGGCCAGATCTTTATTCTCGACCAAAACGGCGCCGGCGGGCTGGAGGGAATCCAGGCCATGTACTACGACGGCACCCCCATCTGCTTGACCGCGGAAAGCATTCAGCACACCCAGATCACTTCCCGGGATATCGACCGTCAGGAGTTCCCCCATTACTTTCTCAAGGAGATCTCCGAGGCGCCCGTATCGGTGGCCAAAACCCTGCAAAACCGGTGGAAGATCTCCGCGGATGATCCAGGCCGTTACACCATCGCCCTGCCCGAAAGTTCTTTCCCGGAGCGGATCGGCCGCGCCTTGTCCGAAGATCGCATCCGCCGGGTCTACTTCATCGGCCAAGGCACGGCCGGCATCGCGGCCCAGGCTATCAGCAATATCCTGGACTACTACCTCAACGAACCCTCCTTGAAGATCAGCGCCTTGAAAGCCTCCGAACTGAGCGGCTTCCAGTTGGACGATCGCGGCGATCCGGCCGCCATGTCCGATGCCCTGGTCGTGGCCATCAGCCAGTCGGGCACCACCACCGACACCAATCGCGCGGTGGATATGGTGCGCGCCCGGGGGGCCCTAACCATGTGCATCGTCAACCGCCGCGATTCAGACCTGACCTTCAAGGTGGATGGCGTAGTGTACACGAGCAGCGGCCGCGACATCGAGATGTCGGTGGCCTCCACCAAAGCCTTTTACTCCCAGATCGTGGCCGGCGCCCTGATCAGCCTGAGGATCGCCGAAGTCAAGCGCCGGCGCTCCTCCACCTTCGTGGCCGACGAGATCAAACTGCTGCTGACGCTGCCCGACCATATGCGCACCGTGCTGGCGCTCAAGGAGCGGATCCGCCAATCGGCCGAGCGCCTGGCCCCCACGCGCACCTACTGGGCGGCCGTGGGCAGCGGCCCCAACAAATCGGCGGCCGACGAGATCCGCATCAAGCTCAGCGAGCTGTGCTACAAAACCATCTCTTCGGACTACGTGGAAGATAAAAAGCACATCGATCTCTCGTCCGAGCCGCTGATCGTTATATGCGCGGCCGGTGTCGGCCGCACCGTCATAGGCGACATCGTCAAAGACACGGCCATCTTCCGGGCCCACAAAGCCGCGCCGGTGGTCATCACCGACGAAGGCGAGACCCGCTTCGACGCCTATGCCGAAGATGTCTTCTACGTGCCGATCGTTCCCTCCCACCTGGCGCCGATCCTCAACACCCTGGCCGGCCACCTGTGGGGCTACTACGCGGCCCTGGCCATCAACAATGGCTCGCGCTTCCTGCATCAATTCAGGGAAGATCTCAAGCAGACTGTGGACCAATACGCCCGCGATGGCCTGGATATCTACGAAGTGGTCTTGGAGAAACGCTTCCGCGAAAAAATCGTCCAGTTCTACGCCGAATTCCGCCAGCGCTTGACCGCCGGCCGCTTGCCCAGCACCATCCGGCATGCCGCCGATCTGCTGCTGCTGCTCAAATACCTGGCCGGACGCCTGCCGGTTTCCGATTTCCAACCCGATTTCGGCAAGAAAGGCACGGCGTTGAACATGCTCAACAGTCTGTTTGAATTTCTGGGCGAATCGATCAATGGCATGTCGCGGCCGGTGGATGCCATCAAGCATCAAGCCAAAACCGTCACTGTAGGCACCAGCCGCCTGAGCGAGAAACTCGAAGGCATCCTGTTCGATGCCCTGGCCGTGTATGACCTGAATGTTTCCCAGTTGATCAACCGCAATATTTTGGTCCTCAAGAACCTGCAACCTATAATCGCCGAAATCAAAGGGGCGATCTTCTACAAAATCGATGGGCTGGACAGCCTGGGTGAACCCACCGACAGCGCCACCATCGACATCCTGCGCAAGGAGGGGGTCCTCAAACCGCTCACCTCCCGGGTACAAACCGACAAGAGCCTCAAGGGCACCAAGCGCATCGTGGTGCGTCAGGGCAACGTCTATATCGGCAAAGGCCGCAAGGACGACCGCAGCATCATTTTGATTCCGGCCCTTGCCGCCGATCCGGCCGCAGCCAACCGCATCGGCTACCTGCTCTTGCTCAACATCGGTTTCCAAGAAAAGGTCCCCTTGCCCTTGAAGATCAAAGCCCTGGGCGGAAAATTCGAGCATATCAAAAGCATTGTCCAGGAGAACAGCATTGCCTGGGAAGACAAGCTTCTGGAAAGCGTGCCCATGGAGGATCTGTTCGGGCGTTCGGCGGAGAAGGTGAGCGAAATGATTGTAGCGCAGATATCTTCCAAACGTTGAGCAAAGGCTATGCTGAGCAACGCTAAAGAACAACTGCTGCACTATGGCCGCGAGATGATCGCCCGAGGCCTGACCACCGGTTCGGGAGGCAACCTGAGTCTTTATCTGCGGCCCATGAATCGCTTCGTCATCACCCCCAGCGGCATGGAGTATAATGCCATCACGGCGGCCGATCTATTGGTGTGCGACGATCAGGGGCGCGTGGTGGAAGGCCACCGCCGACCTTCCAGCGAACTTGGCTTTCACCTGGCGCTGTACCACCACCGCCCGGAAATCGGCGCCGTGGTGCATACCCACTCGGTCTACGCCACCACTCTGGCCTGCCTGCATCGGGAGATACCGCCGGTGCACTACCTGGTGGGTTTTGCCGGCCACAAAGTGCCCCTGGCGCCATACGCCACCTTCGGCACCCCGGCCCTGGCCACGGCCATCACCGACGCCATCGGCGACAGCAATGCCCTCTTGATGGCCAACCACGGCTTGGTCGCCGTGGGCCAGGATCTACCTACGGCTTTCAACGTCGCCGAAGAGATCGAATTCGTAGCGCGCATCTACTACCAAACCTTGGTGGCCGGCAGTCCCCAGCTTCTCACCAAGGCGCAGATGGATGAGGCCCTGGTCAAATTCAAGAGCTATGGCCGCCAGTGAACCGCTCGCCTTGCCCGGAGTTGGCCTATGCGTACTGAGAGAATCGCCATTCCCGTTGAGAAGGAGATAACCGGCGACCCGTCTACGCGGATAAAGCAGCGCCTGAGGCTGAGGCGCTTCAGCATGGCGGCAGGTACCTACCTTGTCGTCCTCCTGGCCCTATTGCTGACGACCCGCATGGGGTTCGGGCATCTGACCCAGATGCAATGGATCACGGTCGTCGGGTTGGCACTCTTTAACAATGGGCTCTTCTTCATCCTCTTCATCACAGGCGCCAATCTGCGATGCGCCGATCCTTCGCTCACCTGGGTGCAGATTTTTCTTTCCTCTCTCTGGGGGGCCACACCGATGTATGCGCTATCGGAAATGCGTCCGATTCTAATGATGTTCTATATCCCCGCTTTCAGTTTCGGAATGCTGCGTCTGAACCGCCGCCAATACTTGGCTCTGGTGGCTTGCGTGATGGCCATTTACACCGCAATTTTGGTTTTGCAATACACCCAGGCCCCCGCGGTGTTTCAATTTAGATATGAACTGTTGGTGTTTACTATTTTTGGGATCGTGCTGACGTGGTTTGCTTTTTTCGGTGGGTTCGTCTCCAACCTCAAGCTGCGCCTGAAGGAGCAGCACGGTTCCCTTCAAAAGATCAACGCGGAGATGCATCGCGAGATGGAAGAACGCATTCAGACGCAAATCGAGAAAGACCGGTTGATTGTCGAACTCAAGGGCGCTCTGTCCAAGGTGAAAACCCTCAGCGGCCTTTTGCCGATCTGTGCCTCATGCAAAAAAATTCGGGACGATAAAGGCTATTGGAATCAAATCGAGTCCTATATCCACGGCCATTCGGAAGCCGAATTCAGCCACAGTATCTGTCCGGAGTGCGCCCAAAAAACCTACAACGACATCGCCAAATACGACAAGAATCAATAACAGGGCCTAGCTCATTGAGCTTGCTCGATCGCGTTCCCGTTCCCACGCAGGAGCGCGATCGAACTTGGATCATTACCCGGCCGTGCCGGCCTACGCCAAACTGCCACCGTCGCAAACGATATAGGTACCGGTGGTAAACGACGCGGCGACCCGCTACTCGCGCGGCTGCACTCGTTCTTCCCGCATCGCCTGCAGTGTGGCACTATCCCATGGCCACCTGATTTGTCAAGCGCTGATACAAAGAGGCATTTTGTCCGTCGGTGCTCGGCGCGTCACGGCATCTTACCGAGCCGCTTGGGGCATCTCTTTTTCAGTGTTGTTAAAGAGCCCAAGGTAGGCGCCATAGCCCTCGGCTTTCATCTTCTCCTTGGGTACGAAACGCAGGGACGCCGAGTTCATGCAGTAACGCAGGCCGGTGGGCGGCGGGCCATCGTTGAAAACGTGTCCCAAATGGGAATCGGCGTGCTTGCTGCGCACTTCGGTGCGCGCCATGAAAAGCGTGCGATCGTTTTTTTCGACGATGTTCTCCGGAACCAGCGGCCGGGTGAAGCTGGGCCAACCAGTTCCCGAGTCGAACTTGTCCGTGGAGCTGAACAGCGCTTCGCCCGACACGATATCCACATAGATGCCATCGGCCTTCTGGTTCCAATGGAGGTTATCGAAAGGCGGTTCGGTGCCCTCCTTTTGGGTCACCTTATACTGCATGGGCGTGAGCCGTTGGCGCAATACTTCATCGGTGGGCTTGACGAAACCGGCGGTCGCAGGAGAATTCGGCTCTCGCTCGGACGCACTTTGGGGCCACACCCGGTGGAGAAACTGGTCCCGCCCCGAATTACCGCGATAGAATTTATAACGGATCGGATTCTTTTTGTAGTAGTCTTGGTGGTAGGTTTCGGCGGGATAGAACTTTGCAAAGGGTAGAATCTCGGTCACGATCGGTTTATCGAAACGTCCTGATTGCGCCAGAGCCTGCTTTGAGGCTTCCGCAAGCCGTTTTTGGCGCTCATCGTGATAAAAAATCGCCGAACGGTATTGCGCCCCCCGATCCACAAACTGCCCGCCCGGGTCAGTGGGGTCCACATGCTTCCAAAATAGATCCAGCAATCGTTCAAAGCTGATGGTCGCTTCATCATAGCGAATCTGAACCGCTTCCACATGGCCGGTACTGCCGGCCGAAACCTCTTCATAGGTGGGGTTGTCCTTATATCCGCCGGTATAGCCGGAGATTACCTCGACAATGCCGGCATACTTCTCAAAATCCGATTCGGTACACCAAAAGCAGCCGCCCGCAAAGGTGGCTGTCGCTAAAACGCGAGAGTCGTTTTTCATGGTTTCACCTGCCGCCTGCGCGTCGGCCAAGGAGTGGCGGGAGTGCCGAATCGCCACCATCAGCAGCAACGCGACTATCATTATATATTGGAGTTTCATGGCATTTTCCTTCACTTCAACAGAGTAGCCAATTCATTCAAACAACTACAAATTTTTAAGCATGTTTAAAGGAAAGTCAAAACCGACCGGGACGGACGGCCATGGCAAGGGCCGGCGAGATCGGCCTGACCGTTGGTCATGGTCCCATCTTCGGCTGGGTCACCCGAGAGGGATGACCCAGCCGGAATGGATATTAAAAGGTATGGGAAATTTTCCGGCCCAAATAACAACCGGCGCTCAGGGCGCCAGGGACGGAATGGGAATGCGATAACGCTGGGTGATGAGTTGATGTATCGCCGGCAGTTCCTTGGGGTCCAGATAGATCACCTTGGGATGCTGCTGCAGCTCTATTTTATGGAATCCATCCACCGGCGAGGTCAGTGCCTGGCGCACATCGGAGAGCTTGCCGATGGATTTTCCGTTGACCGCGGTCACGACCAAGTTGGAAAGATTCTCATATCCGATGGAGTAAGGCGTGGGAATGGTATCGGAGATGATGACGATCTTTTCGCGCTGGTCTCCATTGAGGTAGTCCTGATTTTGCTGGTAGTAAAGCAGGTGGATGGGGGCTGTCGTGGCCCAGTCGTTGCCATACTCACGCAAATAGGCCATGGAGAGCTCCTGGAGCACCAATCCGCCTACGATCAGATAAGCTGGCGCCTGATCGACCGTGTAGGGCGGTATCAGATACTGCTCGGGTTGCCGGTGGTCCAATACCACCTTGAGGCTGAGGGTTTGCCCTTGGCGGTACACCTGCATGGCCAAAGTGTCACCCACCTGAAAGAGGGTACGGATCAGATGCACCAGGGAGGTTCGGCCGTAGCGCGGGTCTTCGAACTGGCCCTCTTTGGAGATGGAATAGTCGCCCATCCGGACGATTACATCCCCGGCCTGCAACCCGGCCTTATCCGCCGGCCCGCCCTTGATCACCTTCTGCACATAGATCCCATGATAGCCATCGGGCAAACCGATGTAACGGCGCAACTGGGGATCCATGGTCGCGCCGTAGTGAAATCCGGCCGTGGGAAATCCAAGGTAGGTGCCGTCTTGGGTGTCCTTCAGAAAATGGCGGATCACCGCTGTCGCGATCACCTCGATGGTCTGGCCGGTCGGATTCTGGCGCAACACCAACCCCGCCAATGCGCCATTTTTGACCACCGGCAAGGTCGCGTTGCTGAACCGATATTGCAGCGAACTGTTCAAACGATAGGTCAGAAAAAACTGGTCCTGGGAAAAGATACCCAGCTCCACCGAAGTGACCTGGCCTTCGCTGGGCACCACATCGCCGTTGGGCTTGACTTGCCAAACGGTGAGACGCTCGCCCAGGGATGCATCCTCGGCTATCGCGAAGGATTTGCGCCCGGTCAAAAAGGCGCTGTCCAGGGGTTCAAGCAGGGCCAGGTTGGCTTCATAATCGACCACGGTTACCCGGGCCGCTTGCTTCTCCTGGGTATCGAGGGTTTCCAATTCGATATAACGGTGATCGGCCACCAGCGTTCCGTTGACCAGCACGCGGCCCCCGTCCACGATGGCGCCGATGGCTGTTTGCGTCACGGGCCGGCGTTGCTGCCAGGGACGATGGAAGATATAGCTCTGGCCGGTGACGGTCACCCGCACCAACGATCGCTGCGCAGAGGCAGGCAAAGGTCTTTCGGGAAGTGACGGCGACAGCGCGGCGCAGGCGGTCAAAAGACACCCAAGGGCCGCCGCAAGCAAAGGACGCAATGTTTTTAATTGAACCATTGTCTCTCACTCATTGTTTTCCGCCGGAACCGTGCGGCGGCACAGAAGATGTCCAATTGGACGGCGATTTTGACTTTGCCATTTATACTTATTGCGTATTCGTCATTCTTTGGGTTGCGCCCGCACCCACTCCGGCGGCACGAAGGAGTCCTGGAGATACGCCTCCTGGGTAATGCCGTACTGCCGCAGAATCCGCTCGCGGGCCTCTTTGGCGGCCCGCGCTTCGAGCACCAGCGGTTGAGGATCACCGACCAGGCGGATCACGTAAAAGTCGGCCGGCTGCTCAAAGGCCGCGGCCAGGTCGTTTAGGGTTCTGATCTTGGCTTCGTTGACCTGATCCACGATGGTGTTGGCAAATCCTTCCAGGTAGCTGGTGGCGGGATCGGGGAAGACCTTGCTGATTACCACCACTTCCGGGTGCTCCAAGTACAGTTCGTCTTCGAGAAACTGGGAGTAGTAATACCGCAGCAACACGGTTTTGTTTTGCATTGCCGCATAAAAACCGCTGTTGAGGGATTGAAAAAGCAATCCGCCGAAAACCACGAAACGCGGCCGGACATCATACTGATTGGCTTGCATCAGATAGGGCCAGGGCGCACTCAGCGGCATGGTGATCGTCATCTTCTTACCTTTGCGCAGCAGCTTGAGTTTCACCGCATCGCCTTTGAATTTACGTTCCACCACCTCGTTGAGCATCAGCCGATCATTGTCCATAGCCACGCGACCGTCACTGAAAATGGGCCGTTGATCAATTGCCAACAGCACATCCCCGGTGTTCAGGTAGCCATAGGCCGCGCCAGCCCGGAACACCTCGCCCACCATCACGCCGTAATCGCCCGGATCCAACCCCAGGGCGCGACGGTGGGTGGCGTTGATCAGGGGAAAGTACTGAAAGCCGACATCCACGAAAAAATCATAGTGCCCGTCGGCCACATCCTGGAGGAAGCGCTCGACCACCGGGGTGGGGATCATGTAGCCCACATTCTGGGCCACAATACCGCTGAACCCTTGAAAGGCCACACCGACCAGACGATTGTCCTGGATGACCGGCCCACCGCTGTTACCCGGATTGATGGCGGCATCGATCTGAACCACCAGGTGGCTGTCCACCCCCGAATGGGCATAGCCTCTATAGTCGATGCGCGACACCACGCCGCGCGTCACCGAAAGACGATCACCGCCGATGGGATATCCGAGCACCGTCACCACGGAGTCCAAGGCCGGAACGCCACCTGATTTCAGAGCCGTGGTCTCCTGGAAAAACGAGCCGTCCACCACCTCCAGCATGGCCAGATCGCAGTCGTGGGCAATGAACTTGACACGGGCTTCATAGCGCCGCGCGTCATTCTCTTTTTCCAGGGAGATAAAGCGGGCATTGCTGACCACATGCGCATTGGTCAAAATCCGACGACCGGAGATGATAAACCCCGACCCCCATCCTTCCTGAGAGCCGCCCGGGTCCCAGGGGGCCGAATAGTCGGGCGTCTGCGCCACTGTGTAGATACGCACCACGCTACGCCGCAACGCTTCGATGGGATTGTCGGCCATGGCGGCAAAGGGGACAGCGCAGGCCACGAGTACCACAGCCGTCCAGCGTAAGAGCAGTGAACCTGTTTTTGATCTGAGCATTGACCGCTTTCCTCTGTTCGTTATATGTTTGGTGCCTACTGTAAGGCAATTCCCAACGGAGCGCAATATCGGAAAAAATCGGTCGG
>JBAQGR010000877.1:0-2038 GCA_049287895.1 Desulfatitalea sp. | reverse complement strand
ATGGAGAATTTGTCCAAGCTGATTCGGGAGATACACGATGGGCCTATCGATAAAGAAGAATAGGAACAAGGAAAAAAGAAAATGATGACCCCCGGGCAATTCGAGGAGAGTCTGGAGAAGCTGAACTTATCGGTCTACATGTTCGGCAAGAAGGTGACCTCCATAGGCGCCGATCCCATAATCCGGCCCTCGCGCAACGCGGTGGCCAAGACTTACGAGATGGCCCAGCGGCCCGAGTTCGAAGAGACCATGACCGCCGTCTCGCACCTTTCCGGAAAGAAGATCAACCGCTTCACGCATGTCTTCCAAAGCAGCCGCGATCTGGTGCTCAAATCCAAAATGGGCCGCCTGCTCGGGTCCCACACCGGCTGCTGCTTCCAGCGCTGCGTGGGCATGGATGCACTCAACACCCTGTCGATCATCACCCACGCCATCGACCAGGCCAAGGGCACCCCTTACAACGAGCGCTTTCTCAAGTTCCTGGCCCGCGTTCAGGAGAACGACTGGGTGTGCGACGGCGCCATGACCGACCCCAAGGGCGACCGCTCCCTGCCGCCCCACCAGCAGGCCGACCCGGACATGTATTTGCGCGTGGTGCGGGAGCGTGCGGACGGCATCGTCGTGCGCGGTGCCAAGGCCCACCAGACCGGGGCCCTCAACTCCCACCAGATCGTCGTCATGCCCACGGCCACCATGCGCGCAGCAGACAAGGCGTATGCGGTCGCCTTTGCCCTGCCTAGCGATTCGCCGGGCATCACTTACATCCTGGGCCGCCAGTCGTGCGACACGCGCAAGCGCGAAGGCCACCCCATGGACACCGGCAATCTTTACTACGGCGGCCACGAAGCCCTGATGATCTTCGACGATGTCTTCATTCCCTGGGAGCGGGTCTTCATGTACCAGGAGTACGAGTTCACCGGACCGCTGGTGGAGAAGTTCACCGCTTACCATCGCCAGAGCTATGCCTGCAAGGTGGGCGTGGGCGACGTGCTTATCGGCGCCGCCCAGACCATCGCCGAGTACAACGGCACGGCCGGCGCTTCGCACGTCAAAGACAAGATCGTGGAGATGAACCATCTGAACGAATCGCTCTTCTGCGGCACCCTGGCCTGCGCTTACGAAGGCCATGCCGAGCCCAGCGGCACCTTTATCGTCGATGCCCTCAAGGCCAATGTCTTCAAGCACAACATCACCCAGTTCCCCTATACCATCGCGCGCATCGCCCAGGACATCGCCGGCGGCCTCATGGTGACCCTGCCCTCCGAAGCCGATTTCCGCTCGCCCGAAACCGGGCCGCTCATGGAGAAGTACTACCGCGGCGTCGCCGGCGTCGCCACCGAAGACCGCATGCGCATTCTGCGGCTCATCGAAGCCATGACCCTGGGCGCCCAGGCCGTGGGATACCTCACCGAGTCCATGCACGGCGCCGGATCGCCCCAGGCCCAGCGCATCATGATCGCGCGCCTGGTGAACCTGAAGGAAAAGCAGCGCCGGGCCAAGCATTTGTGCGGCATCCAAGACGAAAAAGAGTAGGGGCGACCGGCGGTCGCCCGGGCTATGGGAGCAGGCTTTGGCGTCACGGTCCTGCGCCCATTCAACCGGCTGCCGCGGGAGTGTCTCGCACAGGGTAGGCGATTGCGGCCCTATGTAAAATAATTGCTTTGACACCAGGAAGGTGGTTCGGATAATTTACAAGCAGTTCGGTACGACAATTCGAAACTGAAATGAGGGGGGCGGTAATGAACTTATGTTCACGCGTAGCCCCTGTATTACGAAATGTCAATGATATAGATTGCAACTTAGACGTCTAGCAAGGCAGATTGGGGTATATAGGCGGCTAATTTGCAATATAAACCCATTCGTCCCCCAATTAGACGTCGAATACGACGTCTATTCGGAGGACTAAACCATGTTGGCCTTGTAAGCAGCAATAGAAACATCAATCAAGAGTATTCATCATGAAAAGCTTTCCGGATTTTATGAAAAACCCCGTTAACAAAGTCGATGCTTCACAGCAAAATACCGCTGACATTGAGGG
>JBAQGR010000876.1:0-5990 GCA_049287895.1 Desulfatitalea sp. | reverse complement strand
GCCAGGACCTGCACCCGGCCAAGGGCCGCGTCGCTCACGCCCGCCGGGATGTTGCTGAGCAGGTAGATGACTGCCCCGGCATCGGCCGCAAGGGCGGGGTCGTTGAGACCGGCCTGGTAGAGCGTGTCGGGCGCGGCGCCGGCGGTTTGCAAACCGGTGGTGCCATTGCTTTCGACCCAGAACGCCTGGGCCTCGGGATCGAAGCCGTCACCGCCCAAAGCATCCACAACGGTCAAGGTAAATGCTTCCGGTCCGTTACCGGTGTTGGTCAGCAGGAAGGTGAGCGTGCCGTTGCTTTGGGGGGAGCGGACGGCCACGGCACCGCCGTCCTGCCAGGCGATCACGGTGTCGATGACTTCCAGGACCCGGAAGGTGTTGCCGGCGGTTGTGCTTTGGGTCGCGGGATTGCCACCCACGGTGTAGGCCACTGTGGCCGTGTTGGCGATGACCGTACCGGCCGACGTGCCCAGGGCCCATGCCGTACCACCGCACAGCACCGCCAGGCACGCCGCCAGCATCAACCACCCGACCAAGGGAGGAGTACACCCGGAGAAATTTACTTCCTTCAGCCGCAACACGTCTTTGATCCTTTGTCTGTCGTTCCGCATCCGCGGCCGCCGCGGGGGTGGCGGCCGTGGATACGGGTTGGCGTTTCAGCGCACCCGTACCCGCAGGCCCAGGGTGAATGCTGGAATGCTTCCGGCGGATGTGCCGTTAAACATGCCTTTGGGGGCGATGCGGACGTGGGTCACGGCGCTGTCCACGCCGTTCGCGTCCGCTACCGGCGTGTAGCTCCAACTGCCGCTGCCGTTATTGGAAAAAGCGATATCGTCCGCCCCATTGCCCAGGCCGCCGAAGGTGTAGGTCAAGCCGCTGGGGATGGCGCCGTTGCTGAAGGCGACCGGGCCGCTGCCCGGTGCACCGAGATCCCCCACGAACAAGGCCGTGTTGGCCGGCACGGGATCGACCACCACCACCGTATCCGCATCCACCGTCCCGCCGCCCTGGTTGGTGGCGGTGATTGTGTACTGCATGAAGGCGCCGGGAATGGCCTTGGGGTGGGTGGCGCCGTTGATGGGATCGGAGACCGTGCTGACGCTTTTGAGCAGAAGTATGTTGGGGGCCGCCACCCGGAGCGTGGCCACGCCGGCGTGGCGCACCAACCCCTCGGTGCCCTCTTCGGCGGTGACCCGGGCGGTCCAGATGCCCTCGGCGCCGGAAGAGGGCAGGGTGGTGGCATATTCAAAAAATTTGGTGGCGGCGCTTGAGCCGACCGGGTCCATGACGATGCTGGTGCTTCCTAGGGGGCCGGTCCACAGCAAGTCGGCGCCGGCGATGTCGAAGCTGCCGAAGGGATCGCTCACCGTGGCGCGGATGAATACCGGCCGGCCGGGGGCCGATGAAGTCATTGGGGTCCCGCCGGGGTAGGCGGCGTTGAAGAAGGCCACCTGATCCACATGGATGACGGTCAGGGCCTCGAGGGTGAGCCTGGAGTGGATGCCGTTCCAGTAAGGATGAACGTAAATCCTGCGGCTCGAAGTTGCCGAAACGTTGTTGATCGTCGCCTGAAGGGTCGAACCGGCCGGCAAGGTCAAGTTACCGGAGATGGAGATGGAATATGCCGAGGGGTTCGCCCCATAGGTGGTGGCGGAGATGGTGAACGGTCCCAATGTGCCGATAACCCCCGCCGTGGATGAGGAGACGGTGAGCGTAAAGCGACGGTTGCTGCCGCCCCGGATCCACAGGTCGATGGCGATGGCATTGGTGATGGTCAGGGGTGCGGCCAGGGGCGGCGTCAGCGTCCAGGTTGCACTCTGCCCGCCGTTGAGCGTGATTTCCGACTGGGCCGCCGGCGGCGTACGCGAAAGGGTGTAATCATCATAAAAGTAGAGTGGCTTGTTGCCCGTCGCCGGGATGGTGGAATCGGCCACGGTCACCGCGGCCGTGGGGCCGGTGGTCAGATCGCTGAAATCGGTGCCGCTCAGCGTGACGCTGTTGGTGTAGACCCCCGGCACCGTCGTGCTGGTCGCCTGGAAAGCGAGGGTGCGGGTCTGGCCCGGCGCCACGAGCCAGTTGCCCGACCAGGTGAGCGTCTGCCCGCTGACCGTGGGGTCGCTGGTGGTCAGGCCGGTAGCGGTGCCCGCCTGGTAGGTGAATCCGGCCGGCAGCGGGTCCACGATCCGGGACACGGATGATGGAATGCCACTGTTGTTCTGGATCGTGACCGTATAGGCCACCACCGCGCCCGGGTCCACCGCGGCCGGGGTGACCGATTTGGCGACGCTCATAAGGGTGTTGACGATCAGCGGTCGGAACTGCTGCAGGTTGTAGGACCCGCCCGTGGAGCCCGCCACGCCGAACCACACCTGGGAGCTGCCGCCGAAGATATTGGCGGCGATGTCGTTGGTGTAGGTGATGCGCTGGGTACCGTCGAACCAGACCGTCAGGGTGGTGGTCGCGCTGTTCCACACCAGGCGCAGGAGGTGATCGGCGCCGTCTTCGACATTGCCCAGGGAGACCGGCGCGGCGCCCGCGTGGTTGGGACCGGCGGCAGCGTTGCGGAACTCGTTGACGCCGATGTGATCGTTGGCCGGATCGCCCCAGCCGCTGTTCTGATAGGTGTCGATCTCCACCGACAGGGCCGGATAGATGGTGTGCATGCCGACCCACTCGCCGCCGCCGGCCGTGTCGCCCACCGTGGCCGTGCCGCTCGGATCGTTATGGAAGAGAATCGACAAGCCGTCGGCGCCATTGACGTCATTACCGCCCAGGTACACCTGCAAGGTGATGTCGAAATCGTAGGCCAGGTCCACGCGGTTGTCCAGCCAGGCCGATCCCGCCTGATTCGCGCTGGCCGGGGTGATGGCGATATAGCCGCCGGAGAGATAGGCGCTGCCGTTGCGCACCCAGTCGGCCTGGGCCGTCGCGGCCCCCAGAAGTAAAGCCAGCAGCAGGCCGAATGCCAGGGGCGCCATGGGGGCGGTGCGTGATCTCATCGGCGATCGGGTTCCCATCATAGCCATCGGCCTACCTGCTCATTCTCAGAGGTACGATTTTTTGAGCCAGCACCATTTTTTCCAGCACTGCGCCCACTTGCTCGAAACCATTGTCGGCGTAAGCAATGAAGCGCGGACTCAGCTTGTGGGCCCAGGCGACGATGTCCGCTTCGCGTCCGGGCAGCACCATCACCATGCGCAAATCCAACAGCAGCGGTCGCATGGCGTAGAGCTGGCGCATTTCGATGGCGTCGCTGACGGAGATCAACAGGATTTCGATATTGTGACTCGGCCGGCGCAAGCGCTGTTCCAGAACAACGAGCGAGCGGCAGTGAACCAGGTGCCGGCTCGGCAATTGTTCGGCCACGATCTCTTCCAGGGCTTCGACGACACGATTTTTTTCCGCGGCGTAGAACAGGATCATCGAAAAACTCCTTTCTCCGGGCGTACCACATGGGCCTCTGGAGAGACGGGCATAGCAATAGGTATGCCGTGGGCAGTAATTTAAAAAATGGAAATTAATACGGCTAGATAATTAGGTGGTCCGGTTGGAAGTCAGGGAAGACGACCGCTGGTTTGTCCGGATTTGCGGACAGGTTCCGGGATTGCGGATGGGGGGTTGTTAATTGGCTTCGCTCAGATCGTACTTGGCCAGCATTTCATAGAGGCGCGAGCGCGAGATACCCGACACCGCGCAGGCTTTAGGGATGCTGCGGCCGGTGGCGCCCAGCAGATCTTCCAGATACCTGCGTTCCGTTTCGGCGCGGAAGGTTTTGAAGTCGGGCAGGCTGCTGCCCGAGCGTTTGGGGATGACGATGACCTTGGGCTCCTGCAACTGGCGACACACTACCTGGACGCGCAATTGCGGCGGCAGGTGCTTGGGGTACAAGGTGAGATCGTTGCCGGCTACGGCCAGGATGGCATCGACCGTGTGGACCAGTTCGCGTACATTGCCCGGCCAGGCGTAGGCAGCCATGGTGTCGAGCAACTCCATGGAGAACTCCTTGGGCGCGATGCCGTAGGATTCGCACAGTCGCTGGGTGTGGTAGCGGACCAGGTCGCGGATATCCTCGGGGCGCTCGCGCAGGGCTGGTAACTCCACGGTCAGGCCGCGCAGCCGAAAGAGCAGGTCTTTGCGGAAGGTGCCGTCGACCGCCATTTGGGCGAGGTCGCGGTTGGTGGCGGCGATCAGGCGAAAATTGCTTTCAAACTCTTCCTTGGCGCCCACCGGTCGGTAATGCCGCTCTTGCAAGACCCGCAGAAACGCCTTCTGGGTGCTCAGGGGCAATTCGCCTACTTCGTCCAGAAAGAGCGTCCCGCCGTGGGCTTGGGCGATCAGTCCGTCATGGGCCCGGTCGGCGCCGGTGAAGGCCCCCTTGGCGTGACCGAAAAGTACACTCTCCACCAGGGTTTCGGGCAGGGCCGTGCAATCCACCACCACGAAGTTCTTGTCCGCGCGGGGGTTGGCCGTGCGCAGCGCCGGTTCCAGGGAGCGCGCACGCGCACGGGGGCTGTTGGAGTGGACGGCCCGGGCGAACAGCTCCTTGCCGGTGCCGGTCTCGCCGACGATCAGCACATTGGCATCACTGGCGGCCGCTTGGCCCAGCAGGGCGAAGCAGGCTTTCATTTTCGGGCTGGCGCCCACGATCCGTTCGCGCTTGAGGGCCGCGGGCGGTTCCTGGGCGATCTGCTCGCTGCGATATTGCAGCGCCTGGTCGACGCTCACGGCAATGGGCCGGGCATCCTCGGCGACGATCAGATAGTCCCACGCTTCGTTGCGCAGTGCGAATTCGGCGGCGCGCGCGTCTCCCGACCGGTCGATGACCACCACTTCGGGGCGTTCGGGCAGTTGCTTGAGTCTGGGCAGCAACGCCAGGCCGTCCGCATCGGTCAGGCGGGCGGCCAGAACCACTGCCTCCACGCGGTTCTCGATGGCCTGGGACCATCCCTGGGCGAGATCGGTGGCCGTGTAAACCGTATGTCCGATGGGGGTTAAAATCGCCGTAAGCGATGCGACCAAGTCTCTATTGCTGTCGATGATCAGCGCCTTGCCCATGCCATTCCTATCGTCGTGGTCACGGCCTCAATGAGAAGAGACAAGAAAAACGAACTGTTAAACCGCACCTTACATGGGGAATGTGTTGTGTGTCAAGCGGTTCGCGGCCCCTATATGTGGTAGGGGCCTTCCTCTCTCCTCCAATTCAAGTTTCGGCGGAATACGCCGATAGCAGAGTTGTTCCGGATCTGCGACCGAGGATTTCCAAAACAGGCCAAAGGGGTACCGCCGACGATGCGCCGCCACATAATTCATGTCATGCTGGGAATCGGGCTCGCTCTTTTGTTGGTTTGCCCAGTGGAGGCCGAGATGCCAGCGTTCCAGCCTGGCGAACTGCTGGTCCAATTCAAATCCGAATCACGCGCCGCGGCGTTGACCCGTTCGGAGAGCAACCTGGGGGTCCGCGCCATGCGCACCCTGGACAATGGCCGCGTGTATCAACTGGCCCTTCCACCGGAGTTGAGCGTCAGCGATGCCTTGGCTATCTACCGGGACGACCCGGACGTGATGTCGGCCGAGCCCAACTACCTGCTCTATGCCCAGAGCGCGCCGGATGATCCTTTCTTTGACCGCCAGTGGGGGTTGTCCAATACCGGCCAGACGGTCAGCGGTTATGCGGGCACGGCGGGCGCGGACATCGATGCCGTCGATGCCTGGGAGTTGGCCACCGGCAGCGGCTCGGTGGTGGTGGCGGTGGTCGACACCGGCTGCCATTTGACGCACCCGGACCTGGCGGCCAACATCTGGACCAACACGGCCGAGATCGCCGGCAACGGCAGGGACGACGACCACAACGGATATGTAGATGACGTCCAGGGGTGGGATTTCGCCGACTACGACAACGATCCCCAGGATGCCAGCGGTCATGGAACCCATGTGGCCGGCATCATCGCCTCCCGGGGGGATAACGGCACCGGCGTGACCGGCATCGCTTGGCG
>JBAQGR010000875.1:0-5691 GCA_049287895.1 Desulfatitalea sp. | reverse complement strand
GCATTCTTCTGATTTCGGGGGTAACTTCGGGGGTGGCTTCGGGGGTGGCTTCGGGGGTGGCTTCGGGGGTGGCATGGTCCCGATTGAGCCCTGATTTGCTCCCCGTGGTGATATAGCATACGATTATGAATGCCAAAAGCGCTTTCGCGGTGCGGATGCGGCCGGAAGGCCGATGGAGGCGTTTTAGAAAATCGCCGGGCAGCACATATAACAACCTTCCCGGCGCGTTGAAGGTTTCATCGGTTTCAGCGGCGTTACCGCCCGAACGCCTATTTGACAGCCGCCGTGTAGAGTTCGTTCACCTTCTCCCAGTTGATGACGTTAAAAAAGGCGCCGATGTATTCGGGCCGGCGGTTTTGGTATTTGAGGTAGTAGGCGTGTTCCCAGACATCCAGTCCGAGGATGGGGGTCTTGCCTTGGCTCAGGGGGCTGTCCTGGTTGGCGGTGGTGAGGATCTCCAGCTTCTGGCCATCGGCCACCAGCCAGGTCCAGCCGCTGCCGAAGAGCAATGCCGCGGCGTTGGAAAACTGCTCCTTGAACGCGTCGAAGGCACCGAACTTGAGCGTGATGGCGTCCACCGCGGGTCCCGCGGCCTTGACACCTTTCTTCAGGATCGGCCAGAAGAAACTGTGATTGACATGACCGCCCCCGTGGTTGCGCACTGCCGTGCGGATGTTCTCCGGGACTTCGTTCAGATTGCGCACCAACTGGTCCACGCGCAGACTCTGCAACTGATCCTGTCCATTCAACGCGGCATTGAGTTTGTCGATATAGGTTTGATGGTGCTTGGTATGATGGATCTCCATGGTACGGGCATCGAAGAAAGGCTCCAATGCATCGTATGCATAGCCGAGTTCAGGCAATGTATGTTTCATGATTCACCTCCATGATAAAACCGGACACGAGGAATATAGCCGCCAGGGATCGCCCAAGACGAAGTTCCTCTATCTATCCGGGGATCGTCGTTAAAAGCTCGCCGAAAAGCTTTGAATGATTGGATGGATTGTCAAGTCGCGCCGATGCTATTCGCTCCGACCGGGCAAGGCGACATGGCGGCCCGTCCCTTTCCCTTGTTTCAGATCCTCGGCCATTTGATGGAGGTGCACGTAGCGGTGTTTGAGTTCGTAAAAGCCATGCCACCAGGCGTAATCCGGAGCCATCATGGCCGTGCCCATGCGCGCTCGGCGGCCTTCGTGGTGCCAGAATTCGTAGTACTGCCATTCGATCTCTTCGTCGAAGTACTTTTGCTTAGAGATCAGACCGGCGGCGTAAAGTTGGTCCATCAGGGTTTTGATCGGATCGTAGTACTGCTCATCGTAGTTCCGGATCACCTGGTCCAGATTGTTGAAATGGTCCTGGGTCCAGGTCGTAGAGTGGCATTGCAGGCAGACGGCCTCCATTTTGCGGCGTTCCTCTTGCCAGGTTGTGGCGGCCGGAAAGGGTGTGAACGCTTCGGGGCGCACGGTGCGCGGGGCCTGGGTCTCCCAGGACAAGCGCTCGGTCACATCGTGGGAGGCGGGGAATTGACCGGTCACGGCCGACATGTGGCAGGTTGCGCAGGTGGGCGCTCGAAAATCTACCGTGGCTTGCCACTGGCGGTTGTCCGGGTCCCAGCGCCACTGATCACCTTCGGCATGGTAGATGGCGCCGTGCTTGGATTCGTTGTAGATCTCGATCTGGGGATGATCGGGGCCCAAATGGCATTGATCGCACGCCTCGGGCTTGCGCGCCTCGGCAATAGAGAAGCGGTGGCGGGTGTGGCAACTGGTGCAACTGCCCTTGGTTCCGTCGGGATTGACCCGGCCGACCCCCACGTTGGGCCATGTGCCCGGCACGGGTTTGCCGTTTTCCACAGCCACCACGGTGCCGTGGCAGGCATAGCAACCGCTGGTTTTTTCAATGGCGTTGTTGGCGCCGTTGTTGAGCCAAAGATCGACCTTCCACATGATATCGTAAGTATTGGCATGTTTGCTGCGGCTGTACTGCTCGGCCTGCTTTGGGTGGCACCCCTGGCAGTTCTTGGGCGACACGACCACCGCGATGGGCTTGGGAGAGTGTTCCAGATGAGAAACCAACACCGATCGTTCATCGATGGCGCTATGGCACTTGTCGCAATGCACATCCACGCGGGCGTGCATGCCGGCTTGCCAATCGTTGAAGATTCCCGGCGTTTTAACCCGATGGCATTCAATACAGGTCTGGCCTGTGATGGCCGCCTGCCGTTTCTCGGCCAGAAGGCGCACCGGGAAGTCCCAGCGCCAGACACTGATGCACCCCAGGATGAGAAATATCAGCACCAGGTTGGTGTAAGCCATGACCACGAAGATTTTGCGCGCGGGGGTTCGCTTCGGCGCCGCGGCGTCGGCCGGCGACAAAGGCCCCACGAGGCCGATCTTGGCAAATACTTCCGGGCCATGGGGCGCCCCCTTCAACGCTCCGGTCAGGTCCGCTCCGGCCGTATGCTTGCCGAAGTGGCGTCCGCCTTTCCACTTGGGGCTCTGGCTGACATCGTACACCGTGTCTGCGTGCACAAAATAGGCGGGCCGACCGTCGGCGCCGTCAAAACGATCGAGGGTGGCGCGCGTCACCGGGCACGGCCCCTCCGCCGGCCCATCCAACGACCGGCCTTCGGTTTTCATTTTGCGATGCACCACAGTGATAGCGACCAGTGCAATGGCGAGCATAAGGGCGAAGAGCCCTATTTTGATCGATAGCATAAGCCCGAAAGTGTTGTCCCAGAATTGGGCCCAGCGGTCCATGCGCGCCCAGGTCAGGTAGACGCCGGTGGCCGTCAAAGTCACCATGCAGGAGAGCCCCAGGATCCGTTCCGGCTTGGGGATGCCGCCGGACAGGCGCGTGGGACGGATGAAGATATGGATGTAGAAGATGGCACCGAAAAAGACGACAGCGGCCAGCAGATGAAGATAGCCGATGACAAAGCGCAGAGTTTTGGGCCACGGCTGTTGCAGCCGCTCGGCCTTCTCCAGTACCGCCGCCGAGATCGGATAGCGGTAGCCGTTGCGGATATAGGCAAACCCCACGGTTTTCAGTTGTCCGCCCGTGCTTTCCAGGTGGCAGAAGATGCACCCCTGGCCGGTCTGGCGCGCATACTCCTCCTTGGCCCAGGCCGCGGAAGCAGTCAAGGTGAAAAAGCCTATCAGCAACGAACAACCCAATAGAAGCAAAACGGCGTGGCGTTTGGTCATGAATTTACCTGTTTCTCGGAAGGTGCATCCCTCCAATTATCGCAGAAGCCGGCTCGCGGCGACTGCAATAGTGCCATTATACCATCATCGCCTAAGCCCGCCAATAAACATATAGGGTCGGAAAGCCGGATTACACCAACCCGTGGCTTTCCCGATGGCCTGCCTCTCATCGGAACTTTTTCTCGGATCACCGTTCCCCTCGCAGCATACACGCGTACCCAAAAAGATACAGGCGGCTCCAGCGGCGCGCTGAAATGATTATGATTATGATTTCAAATGGTAAGGCTTGAATATGGGCCTCTGCGCCATCGGCGCCCGTATCGCGCTGAATATTACAACTAACCATTTTCATTAACAATTTTATCTTGGCATACCAATTGCTGCCCAATCCTAAAATAAACCTTCGTAGAGGTGCGGAGAGATTTTTCACCTTAAAGCAAAAACCGGTGCAGGAGGAATATGGCATGGCCAGCACAACCGTCACGAGCAGCAGCTCCACTCAAAGATTGAACATTTTCGGTCAACCGCTCTCTATTTTCGGCGTTCCCGTGGACCGCGACAAAATTTTCACGAACCACAAGGGGGATTATAAAAAGTGCGTGGAAAAGCGCCAGAGAGGACTGATCGTTAAAAGCACTTTCATCAAATTCTACCTGCACCATGGCGAGCAGATCCAATGCCTGACCACCGGCTATTCACCGATCAGCGCCATCGAACAAATCGCTACCGGACCGGCATTTCTCTTTTTCAAACGGGCCCTTTTCATCTTCACCGACAAGCGCATCCTGCATGTGCCCACACGCTTTGATCGATCGCCGCGCAGTGCCGTATCGCAGATCATGTACGAAGATTGTGCCCAACTGGCCATCAAGGGCCGCGCGTTGCACGTGGAGTATAAGAACGGCCGCAAGGATATATTCCCCTACATCGGCCGCAAAGAGAAACGGAAAATCCAGGCCATGGTCAGCAACTTGCCCCTGACGCCCAAAGAGGCCGGCCGGCTGCAAGGCCGGGTCTATTTGTGCCCCAGTTGCACCCACGTGTTGCCCAGCGACGCCCATTGCTGCAATGTCTGCAAGCTGGTGTTCAAAACCGATTCCAAAGCCAAGCTGAGATCCGCGCTGATTCCCGGTGGCGGATACTTCTACAGCCGTTATCCGGCCGTGGGGGCCGCTGTCGGGCTAATCGAGCTTGCCTTGATGATCTTCTTGATCTATAAGGGTGTGGCGCTTTACAAGGGGCTGCCTGTAAGCTTCGGGCTGCTGGCGTTGGCGGCCTGCGGCCTGATCCTCGAAAAACTGATCACCACATTCCATGCCCAGGAACTAATCAAAAACTATGTGCCCGAAGAAAAGGATTTCGCCATGCGCAAAATCTGACATGGGAAATCGATCATGAAGAAAAAAATTGCCATTGCCGTGGATGGCTCCGTGCATTGTGGCTGTGCCGTGCGCTACGCCGCCAGCCTTGCGCGGACGATTCCGGAACTGCATTATGTGCTGCTGAACATCCAGCCGCCGGTGTCCCAGTATCTGACCCAGGAGGCCGACAGCAAACCCAAAGCGCGCCAGGCGCTGCGACACCTCGTGGCCGCCAACGAGAAAAACTCCCTGCTATTGCTTGAGAAGGCGCGGGGCCAGCTCCTTCAGGGTGGAATCGACCCGGCCCGCGTCGAACTGCGTACGCGCCCGAGAATCGATGGCGTGGCCCAGGACATATTGAATGTGTGTCAAGCAGCCCCATTCGATGCTGTCGTCGTCGGTCGGCGCGGCCTCGGCCATCTTCAAGAACTGCTCACCGGCAGCGTCACGTCCAACCTGCTCGCCCACTCCCAGTGGACTCCCATCTGGATGGCGGACGGCGAGGTGCCCAACGACAAAATTATGCTGGCGGCCGATGGATCCCCCAACGCGTTGCGCGCACTGGACCATTTGGCTTTTATGCTTAATGGCAACCCGGAGGCGAAACTGCACATTGCCCATGTAAAACCCGGGTTGTCAGAGATTCGCGCTATCGATTTCGACAAGGAGGCCATGGTGGCCGCCGAAGAGGTAATCGCGGAAAGCAATCAACGCCACATGGAAGGGTTTTACGCCCAAGCGTTGGATGTGACTAGTAAAAGCGGGCTCAAAGCGAGTCAACTCCATTTTCAAACCATCGAAAATCGTTTCTCCATTGCCAGCGCGATTCTGGACGTTGCCCGGGAGGGCCATTTCGGCACAATCGTGCTAGCGCGCAGCGGTGTGCCCAAAAGCCTGTTTTCCGGCAGCGTCGCGCGCAAAATCATCCAAAAAGCCCACAACTCGGCTGTTTGGTTGGTCCCTTAGAAATAAAGCGAAGATCGCCCATCCCTCACCTCTAAAGTTTAATATTGGAAAGCCGATACCATTCATGGACTCGTTCATTTGAAGGGGGGACGCACATGGATATCTTGACTCCGGCTTCGGCCGAAACCATTTTCGATACCGTCAACAATCAATCGGCG
>JBAQGR010000874.1:0-6369 GCA_049287895.1 Desulfatitalea sp. | reverse complement strand
GACGGAAAGCTGATACCGGGTGCCGCGGGCGGATCGTTTTGGAGGTCCGTAAAGAAGCGGCCATAGGCCCAGATGCTGCTGCCCGTAGTATCTGTTGCCCTCACGCGCCAATAGTAAAAAGTGTTGTCATTGAGTGCAACCGGCACGGTCCACTTCGTTGTATTGATTTGGGGGGGCACATTGCCTTGAGTGGCGACCGATGTTTTAAACTCTTTGTCCGCGTATAGCTCAAACGTATAGCTAAAGCTGTCTCCTTCAGGATCGATGCTGTTTGCAATTTCAAGATCAGGTGTCAGCAGAGCGACATGATCTCCGTTCTGCGGGGCAACAATCTCCGGTACGCTGGGGACGCTCTGGGCTTCTGTCGGGTCAAGGCCGTTAATAAACTCCTCCAGATCGGAGATACCATCCCCGTCAAAATCACCCGTACCATCGCGGTCCAACGTGCCGAAATGCTCTAATTCCCAACTGTCCAGCATGCCGTCGCCGTCAGTGTCGTTCTGGGAGAAGATGCGGATAACGGCCTGGCGCGAAGATTCAAGGGTGCCATCGGTGGCGATAAACCTTACGATATACCGGCCGGCCTGCCCGACATGGGGTGTCCAGTCGAAAATTGCGTTACCATTGCCTTGATCCACAAAGGAGGCGCCGACCGGCAAACGTTCGGCGGATAACGCCGGTATGGTGCCATTGGGATCCGAAGCCTCTACGAGGAAGGAGAGTTGCTGGCCCTCCACACGCGTCCTTTCGGGGATAAACATAATCACCGGTGCCTGTGGTACGTCCGCCGCACTTTGAAAGCTGACGGTATAGACACCCGGCGTATTATGATCGAAGATATTGAGGAAGTATTGCCATGGCCCGCTGCCCGCGCGCGTCTTGGAGAGCCAGACATTGGCAGGCTTGATGCGTTTCCCGTCCGCGCGGATTGCCTCTTTAATCAGCATGTTGCCCTGGGTCGGATCGGGTGCGCGGGCGTACATGAAACCGGCGGTGGGTGGCGTCGTCATTCTGTAGCCGCCCCCCGGATTGGACGCAACGGATGAATCCGCGGATTGATTGGTTACGTCGGTCTCTATGCTGTCCGACTCGTACACCCGGAATACATCGTCGTCATTGGCCAGGAAATCTTCGATGGTATCCCTTCCTTCGGTATCCACCAAAACGCTACGGACAAGGAAATGGGTGCGTACATCATCTTCGCTGATCAGCGAAGTCATCTTTCCCCCCAGTTCATCGGCATGGGAGAACTGCGCATTGAATTCAACGAATCGACCTGAAAGCGTGCAGCCCATGATCCAACGCGCCGTGCCGGATCTGTTGGGGGCGATATCCCCGAAATCCGCCAGCAAAGAATCGGTTGCCGACTGTCCGTTGACCGTGCTGCCTTCGATTTGAAATCCGATCAACAGCCCCATATCGTTCCCGACGATCTTTGGCTGGGCGGATTCGACCTTCAGTGAACGTGCGAAACCAAATCCCGTATTTTTAACCCGCAGGCCAAGATAGAAGGGAACGGGCGGTTCAACCGTGCCGCTCCAGGCATCGTCACCGTAGACATCGGTGGGAAGAAAATAATCGAGCACCAATTGTGGCATAGGCTTGACGAATATGTAGTCCGGCGTGACTTCCACGGTTTCACTTTGTCCCGCGGCTGTATATGCGAGCGTGGCGCCGACGAAGTACAGCGTTCCACTTTCCAGTCCGTTGGAAGCGCCCGGTGCCGGTATGATCAGCCAATGAATATCAGCGGAAGTTTCCGGAGCAATACTGCCGGAACCTTCTACATTAGCGATATTGTCCATCGTATCAATGCGGATAAAAAACAAAGCGCTTGTATTGTCGGGATCGGAAGATGCGACTACCGGATTGCCGGCCTCGTCTGTGAATACCACGTTAACGGAAACATTTTCTATTGGCGACAGCGAAAGCCCGTTGTTGATCCGCATGTGCGCATCAAAGGCCTGGCGCTCAAGCGTCAGTTCCTGACGAATTTCAATTTTTACGGTGGCACACAGGGCCAGGCAAGTCTGGGGTATTGCTATGATGAACTTCAGTGTGAAGGCAAACCACAATAAGACCATCAATAACTGGTTCAGGTGTGCGTGCCGGGTCATGAACGTTTCCCCTTTTATAGTAATTGATTTGTTTGGGAATAGATTGATGCTATTTGTTCAGTTTTACCTTCAATCCGCTCCCTTCTATTTCGGAGACCATTGCGAAACCTTCATGATCTGTCGGACGCCCGATATGAAATGCAATATAAGCTTCCTGCGCCCGCATGAACTGTTTTCGCTGCGGATCGGCGATATGCCAACTTCCGTCGAGAAGAAATTCGGCCCAATTGTGATATTCGCCCAAGTCCAAAACTGCGTCATTGGAGCAAACAAATCCACCAATGACGCGTGCCGGAACCTCATTGGCGCGACACAAAGCAACGAAAAGGTAAGCGAACTCAGTGCAATCGCCCTGGCCGTGCTTCAGCGCATAGATTGCGCCCCTGGCGTGCTTGATGTATCCACTATACGCGATTTTTTCACTGACCCACTCATAAGTATTTCGAATGGTTTTTTCCTTTGAAACGCTATGAAGCTGATCGGCTAAGGTCTTTATTTGAGGGTGGTCGGATTCGATTAAGGCTTCTGGCAGCAAATAGATGTCTAAATCAGATGCATCGGCTTTTTGAGGTTTACTCCAAAACTCAACATTGCTTTGGATAGATATGACTTTGGTCGTAAAAGGAGGAACAAGAGCCCACTTAAAGTGAAGCAATTGGTTTTCTGAGTCCTTTCCAATTTCTTCGAACTCATGATCGGCGCGCATGTCAATGCGCCGTTGAAAGAGCGTGCTCTGCACGGGGCTTTGCACTTTAAGCGAAACGTCGGTGATGGGCTGATTAGTTGTGTTTTGTATGGAAAGACTATAACGCAGCTGAATTTTCTTATCAGGCGGCCTATAGTGGTTTGTAAAAAAGAAGAGAATTGCTGCCGCAAAAAAAGCAACAACAGCAATGCCGCAGGCGATCATTTTACTATTTCGGGAAATGCGCATTCAGCCACCTTCCAGGATCAGAATTCGCCAGTTCCTACCAATACAGAAGAATTTGTTCTTGAATCTCTAATCTCGAATACAACCGCTATGACCGAAGAAAATAATAAAGAGAACCGCAAGCCTCCTTTGGGACAAGGACTATACGCTGCTCAAACTGCCCAAGAGACGAAAAATATGCACCAATGCCGCCGAAGAGATGCTACGGAATGATGTGCATGGTCACCCTGCACCTTATGCTTTCATAATTCAAAGAAGCATTCTAAAATAAGGCCTCTCGGTCTGATAAAAGCAGATAGCATTATTTCGCTGACGGATTTGTCTTGGGATATGAGCGCATAAATATTCCATGTCGATCCATTTTGCAATCGAAAAGTTCGAAATATTCTTTTATTTCTTTTATATCCTTATTTTCAATAAGTTCAATAATTCGTTGGCGCTATCTCGATGCATGGAAAGACTCGCTAAATCGGGATCGAGAAATCTGCCAAACCAGAAGGAGACAACCCGTTTAACTTCAACGGATATGCACAAGAAATGGGATATCAGCAATGCAGGGCAAAGGTATCGGGCTGCGCGGCGGCGGCTATGTCGGCGGTGGGCCGCTCACGATGTGGGCGTAGGCGCTGTGGTTGTGGATGGATTCGTAGTTTTCGGCGCTCACCGAAAACCAGGTGATGTTGTCGTCCTGTAGCAGGTGCGCGGCGATGTCCCGGACGATGTCTTCGACGAACTTGGGGTTGCCGTAGCCCTTCTCGGTCACGCGCTTTTCGTCCACCCGCTTGAGCACTGAATAGACATCGCAAGAGGCACACGACTCCACCAGTTCGATCATGTCTTCCAGCCAGATGAAGCGATTGAAGCGGGTTTGCAGCTTCACTTCCCCGCGCTGGTTGTGGGCACCCGCGTCGCTGATCTCCTTGGAACAGGGGCAGACCGAAGTGATGGGCACGTTGACTTCGGAGATCAGGTCGATCTCGTCGCGGGAGTTGCTGCTGCCGGTGATGCGGCAGGTGTAGTCCATCAACCCCGGCGCCTGGCTGACAGGGGCTTTTTTTTCGATGAAATAGGGAAAGGTCACTTCGATGTGGGCCGAGGCCGCGTTCAGATGCTTTTTCATCTGGTCGAGCAGTTCGGAAAAGCGTTTGAGCGATACTTCGGTTTTGAGCAGGTGCAGCATTTCCACGAAGCGGCTCATGTGGGTGCCTTTGTATTCGTGGGGCAGGTCCACATACATATTGATCAGGGCCACGGTGGCCTGGCGCCCTTCCCGGCGGTCGCGTACGGTTATCGGGTAACGCAGATTCTTGATCCCCACCTTGTCGATGGGGATATTGCGGGTGTCGCGTTGATTCTGAACGTCTTTCATGCTCTTTCCTCCAGTGATCGGCCCTGCGGATCGCGGTGCGCGGGCATGACCCTGGAGAAGTCATCCGTTGCATGTCGGTCTGCAATCGTGTCAACCGGGGGGTTTGCGGAATGCATTTCGCGCAAGTTTCGGTCGATCGCCGCTATTTGGGCAAGTACTCTTGCTTCACATGCCGCATGGCTCGGAAGATGTTGCCCTTGATCTTCTGGTTGCGGTCGTATAGCCCTTGGAGCAACGTTTTGATCTCCGCCCGCTGGGTGTGCCCGGCGCTGGGGCATGGATTCGCAACCACCGGGAACTCCATCTGTTTGGCAAAACGTCGCAAAAGATCTTCGTCCGCATAAGCCAACGGGCGAATCACGGTCAAACGACCTTCAAAAAGCGGCTGGCTGGGCAGCATCGTGCTCATTTGGCCGCCATACAAGAGGTTGAGAAACAGGGTCTCAATCAAGTCATCCTTGTTGTGCCCCAGGGCCAGCTTGTTGCACTCCAGTTGACCGGCCACTTCGAACAGCCGCTGGCGCCGCTTGCGGGCACACAAAAAACATGGGTTTTCCCTGTTCGCCGCGCTGTGGGCCACCCTACCGAAGTCGGTATGCTCGACGCGCACCTCCCATCCCATCCGGCGCGCATACGCTGCAATCGTCGCGCTCTGCCCGCCGCCAAATCCAAGATCGATATGGATGGGGAAAAGCGAGTAGGTGACGGGCACCCTGGGCAGCCGCTCCGCTAAAAGCCACAAAAGCACCCAACTGTCCTTGCCGCCGGAAAGGCCCACCGCGATGCGATCTCCGTCGCGGATCATGTCATAGGCATGCAACGCCTTGCCCAGCGCCTGGTTGAGCGCTTTATATGGATTGCGATACTTCGGCAATGCTCGATCGGCGCCGGCTTACTCTTTTTCCGGGGCCCTTCTCTTAGCGGTTACTTTGCCTGCCGCCACTTCGCGCATGGCCACGACGATATCCTCGTTTTTCGGTGAGCTGACCAGATATTCGGACCCTTCGCGAATCTGGCGCACACGGGCGGCGGTCATATGGACCAGCATGAAACGATTTTCCACCCTTTTCAGGCAATCTTCAATGGTAATTCTCGCCACACATACCTCCACTGCTTAAAACACCGGGTCGATCCGATGCATTTCATTAAATATATTTATGGTAAGGTCTATAGAATTTCAACAAGTTCATAGACTCTTTTTCCGCCGGGGGCCTGCAGAACGATCTCATCGCCCGGCTTGCGGCCGATAATCGCTTTGCCAAGGGGTGAGCCCACGGAGATTCGCCCCTCCTTAATGTCGGATTCATCCGGCCCGACCAGTTGATACTCTACATCTTCGCCGGTCTCCACATTGGCCAGAAGAACACGGCTGGCAAAGACGGCGCGATCCTTGGGCAAGGTATCCGGATCGATAATCTGGGCATTGCCCAGCTTGAAATGGAGCTCGTTCACCCGCGCCTCAATAAAGGCCTGACGTTCCTTGGCCGCCTCGAATTCGGCGTTTTCCGATAGATCGCCATGGGCGCGCGCCTCCTCGATGGCCTTGATCACGTTCGGCCGATCCACGGACTTCAATTGGGCCAGCTCTTTTTTCAGGGTCTGATAACCTTGGGGGGTAATCGGAATCCTATCCAACGTGTACTCCTTTTTACCACAAAATAGCGGCGGCCCGACCGGGCCGTTGTCGCGCCAAACCAACTACAAATCCTCCATCACGCATCATGCCGTGAAGGTCACGAGGATTTTGTTGGTTTTAATTGTTTTATGCAAATATCGATTTTTATTAAGGGTGTCAATAACGATGCGTCCGCGCCCGCAATTCACGCAAGATTCTTCCACCGGTCTCAACGCGGCGTGGGGACCTGGGCATCCGATGGCCGCAAGTAAACCGGGATGAACCGGCGCACATCGTCCCGATGGCCTTGGGCCAGGCGCTGCGCGCCCAAACGGGC
>JBAQGR010000873.1:0-2150 GCA_049287895.1 Desulfatitalea sp. | reverse complement strand
GCCCCGCCAACTTTCGCTCAACGATGCTTTTATCGATAATTCGCGATTGCAGGTGGATGTAGTCGAAAAAAGCATACATCATGGCCGCGGCAACGAAAAAAGCCGTGCACGCCCAGCCGATATATTGTTTGCGCGAAAAATGTATCTGTTTGATTTTCGAACCAGAATCACCCAGGACAATAACAGAGAGCTTATGTGCCATAGTCAATTCCTGATGTTGAAGCCTGCTCCAGCGATGGGCGCTATCGTAAGTGTCTGCCGCCAAGCAGCGTCACATGTTCACTGGGAAAACTGGAAAGAGTGCGGTGTCCTTAAAAATTCAGCTACGGTTGAAAACGGCACCACACCCGTTTTGATTTCCCAGCGGCTGTTCGTCGGACGGACCAGTTTATGAGCTCGAATTCAGGTATTTATATATATTCCAGAGCGGAATTGCCCCTAAGCTACCATATGGCCTCGGCTCTGTCAACCTTGGATCGGCTTTGTTTCTGATATTGTTTGCTTTTTACCGGAACGCGGAATCCAAGCCTTGTCGGTTGCCGCTGATCGGCTGAGTCCGAGGATTCCGTTTTCGGCGGGTTCGCGCTTGCTTCGCGACCCGCCGGCGATACGAGGGGTGCTGCAAACCAACTTTGATGATAACGCCCTTGGGCACTTCCAAAGGCGTTATCATCATTCAATTCCGAAACTATTCAATACCGAGTTTATATTTCAGTGATTTGAGCGTGTTGAGCATCAACATGGTGATGGTCATGGGGCCCACGCCACCAGGCACCGGGGTAATGTATCCCGCGACCTCCTTGGCGGCGTCAAAATCCACATCGCCTCTGAGCACGGCCACCTTTTTGCCGGTCTTTGCACTCACCGTCTCACCCACGCGGTTGACGCCCACATCGATGACACAGGCACCGCGTTTGATCCACTCCGGTTTTACCAGGCCGGGCACGCCGGCGGCAACAATGAGAATGTCGGCACGCTTGCAGTGGGAGGCCATATCCTTGGTCCCGGTGTGAACGATCGTGACGGTGGCATTTGCGCCCTTGCCCTTCTGGACCATCATGTTGGCAATCGGTTTGCCCACGATGTTGGAACGGCCCACCACCACCACTTCAGCACCCTTGGTCTCGACACCGGCGCGCACGATCATCTCTTGGATGCCGGCGGGTGTGCAGGGCGGGAACTTGACTTCCTTGCCGCCGATCATCAGACGGCCAACGTTCACCGGATGGAATCCGTCTACATCCTTGTCCGGATCAATGGCATTGAGCACCTTTTTTTCGTCGATATGTTTGGGCAAGGGCAGTTGGACCAGAATGCCGTTGATTGAATTGTCTTTATTGTATTTGTCGATGAGGGCCAGCAGATCTTTTTCCGAAATCGTATCCGGCTGGTTGTCCTGGATCTCGGTGAAACCCACGCGATGGGCGGTTTGGATCTTCAAGGTGACGTAGGAAATGGAGGCTGGACTGGCTCCCACCAAAATGGTCACCAAACCGGGCACCACACCGTGCTTTGCCTTGATCTTGGCCACTTCGGCGGTGATCTCTTCAAGGATTTGCTCTCGGATTTCCGTACCTTTGATAAGCTTTGCGGTCATCTGCGCTCCTCTCCTTTCAGGTTGTTCAAAACAGTCGGGTTCTGGAAAGCACCCTGCTCACGCGACCAGGGAGTGATTATATAGTGTGGGGCCTACGCTATGCCCGGCATCCGAATCAAGCGCCTAACTTTTCGCACCGTGTTTGCATGATACACTTGCTGAGAGTCGATGCTCCCAATATTCCAATTACGGCAGGATGTCAAGCCAACCGTGAACCTTCAAATCGCAAAGGGGCAAATGCGCAGCCCCGTGGTCTCGTCCATGCCCAGCATGATGTTCATGTTTTGCACGGCTTGACCGGCGGCCCCTTTGACCAGATTATCGATAGCCGACATGAGGATCAAGCGGTTGTTGCGGGCATCCAGCTTGTAGCCGATATCGCAGCAGTTGGTTCCTTTGACGTTGAGGGTATCGGGGGGCGTAGCACCCCGCAGCCGTACAAACGGACGGCCGGCATAGAAGGATTGCAGACACTCTTCGATCTGCCGGATGGTGACGCCGCTCCGGGGTTGGGTGTAGATGGTCGTTTCCATGCCCCGCGTCATGGGAAGCA
>JBAQGR010000872.1:0-1723 GCA_049287895.1 Desulfatitalea sp. | reverse complement strand
TCTTCAAGCACAAATTCAAAGTACTGATGTAACCTGTGCCTTCACATGGAGCGCAAAAGGCGGAAGACTGTGATTAAAGCGGTTTCATCATTAAACTCACATTTGCAAAGTCCGTGTCCCTTTTGCACCCAGTGCGGCACGACGTTATACTTCAAGAGGATGGATAAAGTGCAATATATCAAATATGAAATAAGGAAATTCGAAACAGCAGATTTTTGTCCAGGTCAACAATGGAAGGAAGCTGCTCAAATATTCGCGTCCTGGACAATTCCCGCTATTGCTTTTGTTCTTGTTGTTAAACATTTTGAGTTCTCTCGAACTGTTGATTATTATAGCGATGCTATTTCACAGGGCATAGGACCAAAGCTGTGGAATGTCATTAGTGTTTTTGGTTTTGTTTTTTTCGGCTTGTCGCTTGTATTCTCAAAAGTTAAAATATTTTCTCAGATTGCTAACCAGATTTTGATGAACGTATATGCAATTGGCGCTCTCACATTTGGTCTTTTGCTCGGCC
Source organism: Desulfatitalea sp. (assembly GCA_049287895.1). GTDB lineage: Bacteria > Desulfobacterota > Desulfobacteria > Desulfobacterales > Desulfosarcinaceae > Desulfatitalea. Next base: position 1,209 of record JBAQGR010000872.1, on the reverse strand, counting down.
AATTCATATGCATTTTACCAGAGCTTGGGCAATACATAGATGATTGGCGCTTGTACCTGTTTGCTCCCCTATCAGCCATTTTGCTTATTGAGGTTGCAATACTGAATTTATGCGTTTGGTATCTTAGCTATTTAATCCAGTGGCAAGGGAAATTCAATTTGCGACTATGCCAAGTAAGCATTCTGCTGCGTTTAGTGGTCGGAGGATTCATAATCTATTTGCCTCTCTGGTTGTTGTGGCTTGAGAGGTAGAGTATAGCGAGGCACTTGCAGCCGACGCAAAAACCGCGCAGCTGAAGCGCGATGTTCCTGGCGGCTGCGCCGCCAGGAATCGCGGTGCTCGACCTGACACCGTGAACATCACAATAAAGCTACGCTTGCTTGTGTTGCTCACGGCGCAGGTCAGCATCGCGATCGGGCATTGACTGAAACGAAGAATGTTTCAAAAAGAAGAGGATGAGATATGAAAAGAAATCGCAAATCGTTGACGGTCTTCTGCTTGGTAAGCATTTGTATGCGCCGGGCTCCATAAGATGTAGCATTGAACCCTTTGTGCGGACTCAGCAGATAAAAAGAGATAGGCAGATAATCACCCATCCCGCCGGGGAAAGAGCAAGTGGCACAGCCAGCCGAAAAGGGTGTTGCCCTTGAGCACGGCCTGCTCCCAGCGGATGAATTCGCGCGCCAGGCGCCCCGGGTCGGCATAGAAGTGGGCGCGGGTGGTGAAGGTTTCGTTGGGGTCGAGCGTTTTGATCACCCGCGCCGGATTACCCACGGCCACGCTATTGGCCGGAATGGATGCAACCACGATGGCCCCGGCGCCGATGATGCTGTTGTCGCCGATGGTCACACCCTTGCAGACGATGGCACTGTCGCCCACCCACACGTTTTTGCCCAGACGCACCGGTTCGGCCCGGCCCATGGAGACGCGGTCGTAGATGCCGTGCCAATCGCTGTCCGTGATATAGACCCCGCTGGCCAGCATGCAGTTGTCTTCGATGACGATCTCTTCGGCGGCGCTGATGCGCACACCGGGGCAGATCAGGGTGTAGTCGCCGATCTCGATGCGGCCTTTATCGGGTCTTTCCGGCCAGACCGACAGGCGTACTTTTTTGTCCGGTGTGGCGATGACAGTGGCGTATTTGCCGATGTGGATGGGCCCGCCGAACAACTGCACATGCCACGGGCCCATAAACGCGAAGCCCTTGCC
>JBAQGR010000871.1:0-1838 GCA_049287895.1 Desulfatitalea sp. | reverse complement strand
GCGTACGCCCACCTCGTCGATGTGCCGCCCAATGATTTCGACGCTCTGCAAAAGGCCTTCGAAGACAACCAAGACAAAGGCGGCGTAGCGGGAGTCATCGTGGAGCCGATCGGCGGAGAATCCGGCGCCCATCCGGTTCATCCCGACTGGAACAAGCGGATCAGGGCGCTTTGCGACCAGTATGGCGCGTTGCTCATCTTCGATGAGGTGGTCACCGGGTTCCGGCTGGATATGGGCGGGGCCCAGAAGCTGTTCGGCATCAAGCCGGATATTACTGTTTTGGGCAAGATCATCGCGCATGGATACCCCTCCGCCGGAGCGGTGGCCGGGCGCAAGGACGTAATGAGCGTCTGCCAGGGCAGCCTCGGCGAGAAGATCTATATCGGCGGCACGCTGGCCGCCAACCCCATTTCCACGGCGGCTTGCTATCATGCCCTGAAGCTCATGGAAGAGTATGACGCGCAGAAGAAAGCGGCGCATTTTGCGGACCGGCTGACGGCGGCCATGAACGATCTCTTCGCCACCCGGCCGGACCTGGGCTTCTTCGTATACAACTTCGGCCCCATCATGCACTATGTGACCACGGCATTCTTCTCCATCGACCTTTCCAACGCCGATGCCCTGACGAACATATTCGCCCGCAAGCAGATCGCGGACGACTACCAGATCGTGACCATGGCCCGCGGACTGTGCACGCTGGCGGGAACCCGCATGTACACATGCATGCAGCATGATGACAAGGCGCTGAACACGACCCTCGAAATCTGGGAGTATCTGCTTTCCCTGATTCCGAAAGCTTAAAAATCAACCATCATTCACCAACATCATTCATAAGGAGGAGGGCCACACGCATGAATGCTTTTGAAGACAAACCCATCGCTCTGCCCGAGGGCATCGATATGGAAAACCACGTTATTGCCACCTACTGGATCCGGGCGGACAAGAACATGGATATGGCCGTTATGGGTCAGATCCTTGCAATCGAGCAGACAACCGGCACCTGGGTGCCCGTTCCGGGCGAAACACCGGCGGTCAGGGCCAAACATGTGGCCAAGGTGATCGGCGTGTATGAAGCCCCTTTTTATGAATACGGACTGCCCGAGGATCTCAAAAAGCGGGAGTACATTCTTCAGATCGCATTCCCGTCCGCCAATGTGGAAGACCAGCTTCCCATGCTGCTGACCGCCACGATCGGCAACATCTCCATGGTCCCCGATTTCAAGCTGCTCGACCTCAGGATGCCGCGAACCACCCTGGAGCAGTACCAGGGTCCGGCCTTCGGCGTCGACGGCTGGTACAAGGCCCTCGGCGTTCAGAAGGGACGGCCGCTGCTGAACAATATGATAAAGCCCTGCAGCGGCTATCCTCTGGAAGTCGGGGCCAACCTCTTCAGGCAGGTCGCGCTGGGCGGATGCGATGTCATCAAGGATGACGAGCTCATCGCCAACATGCGCTACAACAACGCCGTCGAGCGCGTCAAGACGTATATAGCTATCGAGAAGCAGGTATATGAAGAGACCGGCGAACATACTCTGTATACCGTGAATGTCACCGACCGTCTCCCGCGCATGTTCGATCTGGCGAAGCGCTGTATCGAAGCCGGCGCAAACGCCATGATGGTGAACTACCTGGCGGTCGGCCCCGAGGCCATGCGCGCGCTGGCCGAAGACCCGGACATCAACGTGCCCATCCTGGCCCACATGGACCTGGCCGGAGCATACTTCATGTCACCCTACCAGGGAATATCCTCGCCCATTATCTTTGGAAAGATACCCAGGCTTTGCGGCGCGGACGGCATCGTGCTGCCGTTCTCCCAGGGGGGCAAAGGCATCTATATG
>JBAQGR010000870.1:0-13835 GCA_049287895.1 Desulfatitalea sp. | reverse complement strand
TTGCCCGGCACGCTTTTCATTCCGGACAATTTTGAAACCGCCCCCGCGAATGTTTTGCGGCCGGCGCAAAAGAGTATAACCCGCGTCAAAATCACCAAAGCGGACAAGAAATGAACGAATACATTGCCATACTAATCATGCTGGCCCTTGCGGTAGCCACCTCCGTGGGAATGCTGGTGGCCACCACGCTGATCGGTCCGAAGAAGTACTTCGCCGAGAAGATGGCGCCTTTTGAATGCGGCGAGACCCAATTGGTCTCGCCCAGGTTGCGCTTTTCGGTGAAATTCTACCTCGTGGCGCTCTTTTTCGTGATCTTCGACATTGAAGCTGTGTTTCTGTATCCCTGGGCCGTATTGTTCAAGCAGTTGGGGCTGTTCGGATTCGTGGAGATGATGATCTTTATCCTCATTCTTGCCGTCGGCCTGATCTATGTCTGGAAAAGAGGGGCTTTGGAATGGGAATAGTAAAATCATTAAGCGCTGACGAACCATTGGGCCCGAACGTGGTGGTGACCAAACTCGAGGCCGCGATCAACTGGAGCCGGAAATGGTCCTTTTTTCTATATCCGTTCGCAACTGCGTGTTGCGCCATGGAGTTCATGGCCTTGGGTGGTCCCAGATACGACCTGGATCGCTTCGGCGCGGCCCTGCCGCGCTTTTCTCCCCGCCAGGCCGACTTGTTGTTTGTGGTCGGCACCATCAGTCACAAGCAGGCCCCGATCCTGGTCAAGGTGTACAACCAGATGGCCGAACCTAAATGGGTCATGGCCTTCGGTGTTTGCGCCGTTTCCGGTGGTTTCTATGACAATTACTCCACTGTGCAGGGTATCGATACGCTGATTCCCGTGGATGTCTACGTTCCTGGCTGCCCTCCGCGGCCGGAGATGGTGCTCGACGGTTTGATGAAGTTGCAGGAAAAAGTGACCAAAGAGAAGTGGTCGGATTGGCCCAAGGGACTTGCCCCCACAAAAATTGAGTGTTGAACGCTATGAGCGCAAATGTGACGTTGGATAAATTGAGCAAGCAGTTTCCGCGGTCCGTGATCGAGACCCACACCTATCGCGGGGATGCTACGGCGATCGTCCGCAGGGAAGATATACTGGCGATCTGCCGGTTTTTAAGGGACGACCCGCAATTGGCTTACAATTTTATGATCGATCTGACCGCGGTGGACTACATGGGCAAGGAGCCGCGCTTCGAGGTGGTGTATCACCTCTACTCCCTGAGCCAGAACCAGCGGGTGCGCATTAAGGCCGGGGTGCCAGAAGCCGATTGCGCCATCGATTCCATCGTCTCCATCTGGATCGCGGCCGATTGGTTCGAGCGCGAAGCGTTTGATCTGTACGGGATCGTTTTCAAAGGCCATCCGAACCTGAAGCGGATTTTGCTCTACGAAGGGTTTGAAGGCCATCCACTACGCAAAGACTATCCCGTGAAAAAGCGACAACCTTTGATCGGTCCGAAGAATTAGTCCCTTTTACCGTCATTACTTTTACTATCTATTTTGATGGGAACCATGCCAGAATCAGCCAAGAACCTGCAAACCGAGAAAATGGTCATCAACATGGGGCCTTCCCACCCGTGCACCCACGGGACGGTCAAACTCCTGGTGACCCTTGACGGTGAAACCATCGAAGATCTCAAGGTGGATATCGGCTACCTCCACCGGGGCTTCGAGAAAATGTGCGAGAACGGCACTTACGAACAGGCCATTCCTTATACGGACCGGCTCAACTATGTGTCTCCGCTCATCAACAATGTGGGCTACGCCCTGGCCGTGGAAAAACTCTTCGGCGTGCAAGCACCAGAGCGCTGCCAGTATATCCGTGTTATTGCCAGCGAGATGGCCCGCATCTGCGATCATTTCACCGTTATCGCCGCCGGCGGCATGGAGCTAGGTGCTTTTTCCGTCTTTCTCTACTTCGTCGAAGCGCGCGACCTGCTGTGGGATCTGCTCGAAGAGTTGTGCGGGGCGCGCGTGACGGCCAATTTCGTGCGCATCGGCGGCCTCAAGAACGACCTGCCCGACGGCTTCGCGGGTAAATTGGCCGCGGCCTTCAAAATTTGCCGCCCGCTTTGGCAGGATGTCAACAAGCTGTTGACCAAGAACCGCATCTTCATTGACCGCGTACGCAATGTGGGCACGATGCCGGCCCAGGAGGCCATGGCCTATGGGTTCACCGGTCCCTGCCTGCGGGCCAGCGGCGTGCCCTACGATGTGCGCAAGGCCCAGCCCTATCTGGTCTACGATCAAATGGATTTCGAAGTTCCGGTGGGAGAAACAGGCGACAGTTTCGACCGCTACCTAGTGCGTATGGAAGAGATCAATCAGAGCATGCGCATCGTGGAACAGGCCCTGGCCAAGATTCCGGCCGGTCCCATCAATCTGGATCTGCCCGGCCTGCGTTGGCAGTCCAAGGACGATACCTACAACCGGATCGAGTCATTGATTTACCACTTCAAGACCGTTACCGAAGGGGTCAAACCGCCGGCCGGCGAGATCTATTCCGCGGTGGAGGGCGCCAACGGCGAGTTGGGTTTCTATCTGGTGAGCGACGGCAGCGGCAAACCCTATAAATGCCGGGTGCGGCCACCGTGCTTTCCCCTCGTGGCCGCCATGCCCCGCATGCTGCGCGGCCGGCTGATCGCCGATGTCGTTCCGACCTTTGGCATGATCAACATGATCGGCGGGGAGTGTGACAGGTAATTATGATTGCTGATTTGACCGAAACCATTGTCAAGATCCTGTTTATCTTCAGCGTGAATGTTGGCTTCTTCGCGTCCATCCTCGGCTGGGTGGAAAGAAAACAGAGCGCGTTGATGCAAGACCGGGTGGGCGCCAACCGGGCCGATATCTTGAATTTTAGGATCATCGGTCTCTTCCATATCATTGCCGACGCTGTCAAGCTATTCACCAAGGAAGACTTTGTCCCCACCGGCGCGGACAAACTTTTTCATACCCTGGCGCCGTTGATCAGCCTGACCCCGGCCCTTGTCGCTTTTGCCGTCATTCCCTTTGGTGGGAATTACGAATTGTGGGGCCATTCGACCAATCTGACCATCGCCGATCTGGATGTGGGCATCCTCTTCATCTTTGCCTTTGCATCTCTTTCCACCTTCGGTGTGGTGTTGGCAGGCTGGTCCTCCAACAACAACTGGTCGTTGCTGGGCGGGTTGCGCGCCTCGGCCCAAATGCTCTCCTATGAAGTGGCCATGGGGCTGACCCTCATCGGCGTCTTCATGGTGTATGGCTCGTTGCGTTTGACCGAAATCGGCGCAATACAGGAGGATTTCTTCCGCTGGGGCATTTTTATGCAGCCCGTCGGTTTCGTGCTCTTCCTGACCTGTGCCATCGCCGAGAACAAACGCGCGCCTTTTGATCAGCCCGAGGCCGAATCCGAGCTGGTGGCCGGTTACTTTACTGAATACAGCGGCCTGAAATTCGCTATGTTCTGGATGGGCGAATTCATCGAGGTGGTCACCATCAGCGCCGTGGTCACAACCCTGTTCTTCGGGGCGTGGCACCTGCCGTTCGTCAGCGATCAGATGCTGCTCTCGTTCTTCAGTGGCGCCGGTCCCAATGGTGCGGCGGTGTTGGCCATCCTGGTCAATGTGGCTACGTTCTTCGCCAAGGTGTGCTTCTTCATTTGGGTGCTCATGACAATCCGTTGGACTTTGCCGCGCTTCCGTTACGACCAGGTCATGCGCCTGGGCTGGAAAATGATTCTGCCCTTGGCTTTAATCAATATCTTCATAACCGGAATAGTGCTGTTGGTATAATATCATGACTGAAAGAAAAGATTTTCAAGCATGGGTCGGTTCCCTGCCCGCTGAAAAGCTCAAACCCAAGAAGGTCAGGATTGATGTCAACCTTACGTTGTGGGAGCGGCTCTACATCTTTGAGGTCGTTCGGGGCCTGGCCATCACCAGCCGGCATTTCTTCGTCAATCTGCTGGGTTTTGTCCTGCCGCCCAACGGCAAAAAAAGAAAAATCCCAACCGTCTATTATCCCGAAGAGAAGGCGGTGTTGCCCCCGGCCTATCGCGGCCGGCCGGTGCTGGTGACCAACCCGGACGGTACGGAGCGCTGCGTGGCCTGTGGGTTGTGCGAAAAAATCTGCCCGGCGTTTGCGATTTCCATTATCGGGGACGAGCGCGCTGACGGGAGCAAATACCCGGCCAGCTACACGCTGGACCTGTCGCGCTGCGTTTTCTGTGGCTATTGCGAAGAGGTGTGCCCAAAAGAGGCCATCCTGATGAGCGACGAATATGCGGGGTTGTGCGCCACACGGCGCGGCGACATGCTGCTTTCCAAGGAAAGACTGCTCAAGCCCGCGGCCCAGTTGGAGAAGCGCATCGCCTATGTAAGAAGGATTTACGCCAAATGCAACTATTGATGTTCTATATTCTGGGCTTCGGCGCGCTGGTTTCGGCCCTGTTGCTGGTGACCAACAAACGGCCCGTGGCCGCGGCCATGAGCCTGATTCTGACCATGCTTTTTCTGGCCGGCATCTATGTCCTTCTGGACGCCCATCTGATCGCCGCGCTGCAGATCATCGTTTACGCCGGGGCCATCATGGTGCTGTTTCTCTTCGTGATCATGCTGCTCAATGTTGAAGAAAAAGCGGGCCGCCTGTCCAACCGCAAAATCGCCCTGCAGTTCGTGGGCATTCTCATCGTGGGAGCCACGCTCATCGCCGTCACCGGGCTGATCAAGATCGCACCGGCTCAGGTGGCCGACACGTTCGGAACGACCAAGGCCATCGGGCAAATGCTGTTCACCGATTTTCTGTTGCCGTTCGAGATTGCTTCGATACTGCTGCTGGCCGCCATTGTTGGGGCCGTGATCCTGGCCAAAAGGAGGATTGACGATTAGGGCTTGGTTCCCATCGTCAAACGCGAACTATGGTATCGTTGAATGCATACTTGATTTTGGGTGCGCTGCTTTTTTCCATCGGCGCCATCGGCGTGTTTACTCGCAGAAACGCATTGATCATCTATATGTGCATCGAATTGATGCTCAATGCCGTCAATCTGACCTTCGTGGCCTTCTCCAAATTTCTGAACAACATGGATGGGCACGTATTTGTGTTCATGATCATGACTGTGGCCGCGGCGGAAGCCGCCGTGGGCCTGGCCATCATCATTGCGCTGTTCCGGAACAAAGAGACCGTCAATGTGGATGCGATTAATTTAATGAAAGGCTAGTAAAGGCGTGCTTACTATCTTATCCATCAAACCCTTGCTGGCGGTGCTGGTTTCGTTAATCGCGGCGCCGTTGATTCTAACCTCGGGGAATCGTCCGAATCTCAGGGAATTCTGGTCCATTCTGGCCGGCGTCATCAAGTTCGGCCTCGTGATCTCCATGGTTCCCGTCATCCTCGGCGGTAACACTATCGAGTATACGTTGTTCAGCTTCTACGAGGGGATAGACATCAAGTTCCGGGTGGATGCCTTCGGCCTGCTGTTCGCCACTGTTTCTTCGTTTCTCTGGATCGTCACTACCTTTTACTCCATCGGGTACATGCGTTCCAACAAGGAACACGCTCAGACCCGCTACTACACCTGTTTTGCCATCAGCCTTTCCTCGACCATTGCGGTGGCTTTCTCCGCCAACCTGATTACCCTATTTTTTTTTTACGAGGCTCTCAGTCTGGCCACGGTTCCCTTGGTTGGGCATAAGGAGACACCCGAAGCCCAGGCAGGTGCTCGCAAATACTTCCTCTATCTGGTCGGCTTGTCCAAAACCCTGCTGTTGGCCGGTGTGATCATTATCTACACACAGATGGGCACCACCGATTTCGTCAACGGCGGCCTTCTGAAGAACGCCACGGGTTCGACCCTGCTGTTCGTGACCTTTTTCCTCTTCTTGTTCGGATTTGCCAAGGGTGGCGTCATGCCGGTGCACAACTGGCTGCCGTCGGCCATGGTGGCGCCTACGCCGGTCAGCGCCCTGCTGCATGCGGTGGCGGTGGTCAAAGTTGGCGTCTTCTCCATCTTGCGGGTGGTGTTTCATACCTACGGCGTCGATGCCATGACCCGCATGGACATCGGAACGGTAGCCACCTACATTGTGGCCTTCACTATCTTGGTGGCCTCAATCATCGCCCTTACCAAGGACAATTTGAAAGCGCGGTTGGCCTACTCCACGGTCAGCCAGCTTTCTTACGTAATCCTAGGCGCGGTGCTGCTCACCCCCCTCAGCATGACGGGCGGTATGGTGCATATCGCCAATCACGCTTTTTCCAAAATCACTTTGTTCTTCTGCGCCGGGTCGCTCTACACCGCGGCCCATATGACCGAAGTCAGCCAGCTCACCGGCATTGGTAAGAAAATGCCACTGACCATGGCGGCCTTTTTTGTCGCCTCATTGAGCATGATCGGGGTGCCGCCGGCGGCCGGCTTTGTCAGCAAATGGTATATCGCCCTGGGTTCTATCGAGGCCCACCAGCTCCCCATCCTGATCATACTGCTGGTTAGTACGGTCCTGAACGCGGCTTACTTCCTGCCCATCACCTACAAGGCGTTCTTTGAAAAGAAAGAGGAGACCGTCCACGGCCACGGGAACCCGGGCGGACATGACCATGACCACGGCCATCACGCTGAAATTCGGGAGATTCCCATGGTAGCCGGCCCGTTGCTCCTGACGGCGATCATCTCCCTGATTATTGGTATCTATCCGAATTACTTCTTGAGTCTGGCCCAGGAGGCGCTGCGATGATCAAAAAGCTCGTTGATTATATCGGCAGTTCCGAGAATTCGAAACAAAAGAATCTCATAGGTTATATTGCCCTAGTGATCGTTGTGGTGGCTGATATCTGTGTTCAGTTGGCGAACTACATGGAAGCCAAGCATGCCGCACATGCCGAGCATGCTACCCATGTCACATATCTTTGGGATAAGATCCCCGGCTGGGGAGCTTTTTACGGGTTTGTCTCCTGCGTGGTGATCATCCTGGTATCCAAGTTCATCGGTCACCAGGGAGGCGTTATGAAGAAAGAGGATTACTATGACTGAGTGGTTCCATCCAGCCCTGATTTTCATCCTGGGAGCGTTCCTGATTCCCTTCCTGCGCGGTAAAGCACAGAAGGCGTATATTCTGCTGCTGCCGGCGCTGGCTATCTACGCTGTTTTTCGCATGTCGGCGGGGGACTACTGGACCTACTCCTTTCTGGGCAATCAACTGGTCTTCGGCCATGTCGATAAACTGAGCATGGTTTTCGCATGGGTGTTCACCATCGCGGCCCTCATCGGCATCGTCTATGCGCTGCATATCAAAGACAGCAGCCAGCATTCGGCCGCGTTTCTCTACATCGGCGGCTCCCTGGGCGTCACCTTTGCCGGTGACTTTTTCAGCCTTTTTATCTTCTGGGAGCTGATGGCCTTTGCTTCGGTTTACCTGGTCTTCGCCAACCGCACCAAGGAGTCCATCGCAGCCGGTTTCCGCTACATTCTGGTGCATATCTTCGGCGGTGTCTGTTTACTGGGCGGTATTATCCTACATGTGGTCGATACCGGCTCCATTGCCTTCGGGCCATTGCCCCAGGACGGCAGCCTATCCTTTTACCTGATCCTGGTCGGCTTCATCCTCAACGCTGCTGTGCCGCCACTGCACGCTTGGCTCACCGATGCCTATCCCGAAGGTACGGTCACCGGCTCTGTGTTCATGTCCGCTTTTACCACTAAAACCGCGGTGTATGTATTGGTGCGTGGTTTTCCCGGCACCGAACTACTTGTTTGGATGGGAACCATCATGGCCCTGTACGGCGTGGTCTACGCGGTGTTGGAAAACGACTGCCGCCGGCTGCTGGCCTACCACATCATCAGTCAGGTCGGCTACATGGTGGCCGGTATCGGCATCGGCACGGATTTATCACTGAACGGCTCGGTCTCCCACGCATTCGCCCACATTCTCTATAAAGGTTTGCTCTTCATGGGCGCGGGAGCGGTGATCCATATGACCGGCAAACGCAAACTGACCGAGCTGGGCGGGCTCTACAAGACTATGCCCATTACCCTATGTTTATATATGATCGGCGGGTTTGCCATCTCTGCGTTCCCCCTGTTCAGTGGATTCGTAACCAAGTCCATGGTGGTGTCCGGCGCAGCCTATGATCACCGGCCTGCTGTAGCCCTGTTGTTGACCATGGCCTCGGCCGGTACCTTCCTGCACACCGGCCTGAAACTGCCCTACTATATGTTCTTCGGCAAGGACTCGGGCATCCGTGCCAAGGAACCGCCCCTGAACATGCTGATCGCAATGGGCATGGCGGCCTTTTTGTGTATCGGCATCGGCGTCCTGCCCGGACCCCTGTACAAATTGCTGCCCTTTACTGCGGAGTATCATCCCTATACCGGTCAACATGTGACCAGCGCTTTGGGTATCCTGCTTTTCACCGGGTTGGGATTCTTCATGTTACTTAAGAAGCTCGATCCCGAGCCCACGGTCAGCGCGGATACCGACTGGTTCTATCGCAAAGGCGCCAAGGTCTTCATGTGGTTCGCCCGAAAACCCCTGGCAGCCTACGAAGAGTACCTGACCAATATCTACGATCGCTGGTTCAGCGCCGGTTTTTTGAAGATCGCCGATTTTTCCAGCCGTATTTTCGATCGGCATGTCGTGGACGGGCTGGTCAATGGCGTGGCCGCGTTCTTCATGGGGCTCTCCGGGAATCTGCGCCGCACCCAGAGCGGGCTGGTCCGTAGTTATGCGTTTGTAATGCTTGTGGGAAGCATGGCTATCATTGCATTTTACTTAATTGCCTATCAGATGTAGAAAACTATGAACATTCCGCAATTTCCGATCTTGTCCGTCATCACCTATCTGCCGCTGGCAGGGATCGCGTTGATCTGCTGCATGAGCAACAAGCGGCTCGATTTGATCCGCTGGGCCGCCTTTTTGACGACGGTGGTCACCTTCGTCGTTTCGTTACCGCTCTACTTCGGCTTCGACGAGAGCGCCTGGCAGATGCAATTCGTGGAGAACGTTCCCTGGGTGCAACGCTTCGGCATCAGCTACCACATGGGCATCGACGGCATCAGCCTGTTGCTTGTGATGTTGACCACGTTTCTTTCCCCATTGGCGATGTTGTCCACCTGGAGCGCGGTAACCGAGCGCGTCAAAGAGTACATGATCTGCCTGCTCTTCCTGGAAGTCGGCATGCTGGGCGTCTTTTGCTCGCTCGATTTCTTCCTTTTCTATGTCTTTTGGGAAGTGATGCTGATCCCCATGTATTTCATTATCGGCATCTGGGGCGGGCCGCGCCGAATTTACGCGGCGGTCAAGTTCTTTATTTACACGATGAGCGGCAGCGTGCTCATGCTGATCGCGATCTTGAGCCTCTACTTCATGATGTACAAGGCCACCGGCCAATACACCTTCGACATCCTGAAGTACCATGATTTCGCCATCCCGGCCAATATTCAGTTCTGGCTGTTCCTGGCCTTTTTCCTGGCCTTTGCCATCAAAGTGCCCATGTTCCCCTTCCACACGTGGTTACCCGACGCCCACGTGGAAGCGCCCACCGCCGGCAGCGTGATCCTGGCCGGGGTTCTGTTGAAGATGGGAACCTATGGTTTCCTGCGTTTCAATCTGCCGATGTTCCCCCAGGCGACCCACGATTTCGTGCCCTTCATCTTCTGGCTCTCCGTGATCGGCATCGTCTACGGTGCTTACGTATCTTTGGCCCAGGAGGACATCAAAAAGCTGGTGGCCTACTCCAGCGTCAGCCACCTGGGATATTGCATGCTGGGCATGTTCGCCCTTAACGTGGAGGGCATCGAAGGCAGCACGATTCAGATGATCAACCACGGATTGAGCACGGGCGCGCTCTTCTTGATTGTCGGCATGCTTTACGAGCGGCGCCATACCCGTCTGATCTCCGAATACGGCGGCGTGATGAAGGTGATGCCGCTCTTCGCAACCCTGTTTTTGATCGTCTGCTTTTCTTCCATTGGCGTTCCGGGCCTCAACGGCTTTATCGGCGAGTTGCTCATTCTCGTCGGCGCCTTCAAGGCCAGCGTACCCTTCGCCTCGGTGGCCATGCTGGGACTGCTACTGGGCGCGGTTTATCTTCTTTGGATGTACAAGCGGGTTATGTACGGCCCGATCACCAATGAAAAGAACAAGACCCTCAAGGACATGAGCTTCCGGGAGATCGCCTACCTGGTGCCGATCCTGGTGTTTATCGTCTGGATCGGGGTTGCTCCGAAACCGTTTTTGAACAAGATGCACGCTTCCGTGGCGCATCTGATAGAACAGGTCAACGTCGAAAAAACTATAGCAAAGACGATGGATTATGGAACTGATCATACCCACAATTAATTTTAGTGCGATTTACCCTGAAATCGTGATCTGCGCCTTCGCGCTATTGATCCTGATGTGGCAGGTGTTTGCCAAGCAAAGCCAAAATGTTCTGGGCTACATCGGTTTCATCGGTGTCGTGGTCGCGCTGATCGTCGTTGTCTATATGCCTTCATCCTTTGAGAGTCGATCCGTCGAGCAGACGTTCAACGGGTTGTGGGTCGTGGACAACTATAGCCGGTTCTTTAAACTTATTTTTCTCATCGGCACCGGGCTCACTATTCTGATCTCAATCAAATATGTACAACAGGAGGCGATGCCGCCGGGCGAATACTACGCGATGGTGCTGATGGCCACCCTGGGCATGATGATCATGGCCAGCAGCGCCGATCTGATGCCCATCTTTTTGGGAATAGAGTTGATGTCCATTTCGCTCTATGTGCTCACCGGCTATGCGCGCACCCGCATGATCTCCAACGAAGCGGCCTTGAAGTACTTCTTGCTGGGATCGTTTGCCACCGGTTTTTTGCTATATGGCATCGCCCTGCTCTTTGGCGCCACCGGAACGACCAATATCCAGGGCATCGCCAAGTATATCGCCCAAAACAGCCTCAACAACCATATCATCCTCATCGGCATGGCCTTGCTGGTCATCGGCTTCGGTTTCAAGATAGCCGCGGTACCTTTCCATATGTGGACCCCCGATGTATATGAAGGTGCGCCGGCGCCCATCACCGCCTTCATGTCGGCCGGTCCCAAGGCCGCTGCATTTGCCGCCTTTGTGCGCGTTTTCTTGGAAGCGCTGCCCGCCATGCACGCTCAATGGGTGATGCTGATTTGGTGGATCGCGGTGTTCACCATGAGCATCGGCAATATCATCGCCCTGGTGCAGGAGAACATCAAACGCATGCTGGCCTACTCCAGTATCGCTCATGCGGGTTATGTACTGGTGGGCTTTGTGGCTGGCGGCGAATTGGGCACTCCGGGAATTCTTTTCTATATGCTGGCCTATACGCTGATGAACATCGGGGCGTTTGCCATCATCACCTACCTGAGCGGGTCTGACGAACAGAGGATCACCGTCAAAGATTATGCCGGTATTGGCTATCGCCACCCCATCGCGGCCGTGGCTCTAAGCCTGTTTCTTTTCTCGTTGGCCGGCATTCCGCCTACGGCTGGGTTCATGGGCAAGTTCTATATTTTCAGCGCCGCCATCAAAGCAGGGTATCTGGGCTTGGCCATCATCGGCGTGCTCAACAGCGTCGTGTCAGTCTACTTCTACCTGCGGGTGACCATCTCCATGTATATGCGCACCCCCGAGACCGAGGCGGCCAGCGCGCCGATAGCCCTGGCCTTTGCACCCATGCTGGCCCTGGCGGCGCTGATATCGGCCTACGGCGTGTTACGCCTGGGCATCTTTCCATCGGTTTACATCAGCCTAGTGCAGCACTCCAATCTGATCCTACAATAGCGGCGGATAACTGCTCCGACCGCTCTGCAAAGGTCTTCGGTCGCGAGTGCGCAAGATAGTTCAGCGCGCTCGCGAAGTCGTTTGCACGCCTGCTTGCACAGGCAGCCCCCTGCTATCCTCCGATTCCGTGTCAGCGCTTGATCGCTTTCTATAGACCGACAGAAGCTTGAAGGGAGCGCTTTTGCCTATCCGGTTTTGCTGTGGTGCAATGCCATCGACGGCCAGGAGCGCACGTCCCGCGCCTACACCTCAAGCTGGGCGCCCAGTTCGACGACACGATTGGGTGGTATGCCAAAGAAGGTCGATGGGTTGGTTGCATTGCGCGACATGAATACGAAAAGTGCTTTGCGCCAGCGCAGCATGGCCGAACGGCCCGAGGTGAGCAGGGTTTCCCGCCCTAAATAGAAGGTTGTTTTCATCGGTTCAAGGGCCAGACCGCTGTCGGTCGCCAACCGGAAGAGCTCAGGCACATTTGGGGTTTCCATGTAGCCGTAGTGAGCCACCAGGCGGTGAAATCCAGAGGAGAGGTGTTCGATGCGCAGCCGATCCTCGTCGGCCACGGTGGGTACATCCGCGCTCTGAATGGTCAGCAAAACCACCGTTTCGTGCAACAGGTGGTTATGCTTGATCTGATGCAGCAAGGTGAAGGGGGTTCCTTCGGGGGAGATGGTCATGAATACCGCTGTCCCGCTGACACGGGCCAGCTTGCGGCGCTCAAGGTCGGCCAGGAACACCTCCAGGGGAAGCAATCCCGAATAGAGCTGCTTTTTGACCTCGTTGCGCCCCTTGATCCAGGAGGTGAAAATAATCGTGACCAGCAGGGCCACGACCAAAGTGAGCCATCCGCCGTCAACGATCTTGAAAAGGTTGGACCCAAAATAGCAAAGGTCGAAAATCAGGAACAGGCTCACCGGCGGCAGCGCTTTCCAGAGAGGCCAGCGCCATACCCAAATCGTGGCCGCCAGGTAAAGGATCGAGGTGAGGCCCATGGTCGCCGTAACCGCCAGTCCATAGGCCCCTGCCAGGCGGCTGGACTCTTTGAAGGATAGGACTAGGGCCAGGCAGGCGATCATCAGCGTATAATTGACCCCGGGAATGTAAATCTGGCCCTTTACTTCCGCTGAGGTGTGCACGATATGCACACGAGGGCAGAGGCCCAGTTGAATGGCCTGCTGGGTCAGGGAAAAAGCCCCTGAAATCAGGGCTTGGGAGGCGATCACGGTGGCCATGGTGGATAGTACTACCATGGGGTAGAGCAGCGCGGAGGGCACCAGTCCGTAAAATGGGTGCAAGCTGGCCTCCGGATGCTCCAGCAGCAGGGCGCACTGACCGAAATAGTTCAGCAGCAGGGCCGGGCAAGCCAGGCCGAACCAGGTGATCTGGATGGCCCGGCGGCCGAAATGGCCCAGATCGGCATAGAGTGCCTCGCCGCCTGTGATGCAAAGCACCACCGAACCCAGGACGACAAATCCATGCAGGTGGTTGGCTCGAAAGAAATGCCAGGCATAGGACGGGTTCAGTGCCTGCAGGATGCGCGGTGATTGCGCGATTTCAGAGACGCCGGTAGCGGCGATGGTCAGGAACCAGAGGATCATAATGGATCCGAAGATTTTGCCGATACGGTTCGTGCCGCGCTTTTGAACGCTGAAAAGAGCCAATAAAACAATGCAAGTCAAGGGCACGATGAACGGTTTGGCCGCCGCGGTGGCGACCTCCAAGCCTTCGATGGCCGAGAGCACCGATATGGATGGTGTGATAATACCGTCTCCGTAGAGCAGTGCCGCGCCGAAGATGGCCCCCAGGATGATGGCTTTGCGAATGCGCGGCGACGGCTGGTGGCGCGAGCCCAGGATCATTCCCAGGAGCGCAAAGATACCGCCCTCGCCACGGTTGTCGGCCTTGAGAATAAATCCGACGTATTTGATGCTGACCACGATGGCCAGGGACCAGAAGATCAACGCCGCCACGCCGAAAATGTTGGTATCATTCATGGCTACGGCATGCAGACCGCTGAAGCATTCACGAACGGCATACAGTGGGCTGGTGCCGATGTCGCCATAGAC
>JBAQGR010000869.1:0-2632 GCA_049287895.1 Desulfatitalea sp. | reverse complement strand
AGGGGACTTTCACCCCATAAGTTCACGCCCATGCCGGGCGTACACCCTTCCATCGAGGGGACAGCCAAAAGGCTGCACCTCATGTCAAACGTTGGCAGGTATTCAGGGCGCGTTTAATTTTCAAGATTGACAATAATACCATAAATGTGTACAGCATGTCTGTACTTTAATTGAGGAGGTAATCATGGCAATTCAAACAACATATACCCACGCTCGGGCAAAGCTGGCTTCTATATTAGACGAAGTGACAAAAAATCGTGAGGTGGTCATCATCCGGCGACGCGGAAGTGAAGACGTCGCTTTGATAACTGCCGATGAGCTATCCGGTATACTGGAAACTGCGCACTTGCTTCGATCTCCTAACAATGCAAAGCGGCTTCTTACCGCACTCGATAGAGTACGAAAAGCATCAGGCGTCCCCCAGACGATTGATGAGCTTCGTAGCGAGGTTGGTTTTGAGTAAGCGGTATTCAGAGAAATCTAAGACCAATTCGCCGAGAGAGTCTGTATTTCAACCGGAGTTTAGGGAGGACCTGAAATACTGGGCAGAAACAGACCGCAAGACAGCCCTTCGCGTTTTCCAATTGATTGAGGCAGTAATGCGTGATCCCTTTCAAGGTATCGGCAAACCTGAGCCTCTAAAGTTTCTCGGTTCCGGAGTTTGGTCCCGTCGAATTACTCAGGAACATCGGCTGGTATATGTAGTGGGGCATGAAAAAGTCGATTTTCTTCAAGCGCGCTATCATTACTGAAAATCATCATTGAAAACTGCCAGCGAGCAAGGGAAAAAACGAGAACTCTATGAAAGAGGCGGACCGAATGAAAAAGCCGTTGCTGGCCATTCTCAGTGTCTCGGCCGGCGCCGGACATGTACGTGCCGCCGAGGCCCTGGAGGCCGCGGCCCGGAAGCACTATCCCGATGTGGCCACGGAGCATATCGATGTCATGGACGAAGTGGGGGTGCTGTTCCGACGGCTTTATGCCGAATCCTATCTCTCCATCGTCGAGCACCATCCTGAGCTGTGGGGCTACATCTATCAAAAAGCGGACGGACAAAAACAGGACCAGACTCTGTCCCGCTTCCGCAGGACCATCCAGCGCCTCAACGCCCAGAAGTTTATGGCCCGGCTGAAAAAACTGAACCCTGACCGGGTCATCTGCACCCATTTTCTACCGGCCGAATTGCTGGCCAGAAAAATCGCCCACGGCAAATTCTTCAGCCCGGTATTCGTGCAGGTCACCGACTTCGACATCCACACCCTCTGGGTCCAGCAGGGCATGGCCGGCTACTTTGCCGCCTGCCCGGAGGTGGCCTTTCGCATGGCCGACCGCGACATAGCGCCAGAGACGATCCATTGCACCGGCATCCCCATCATGCCCGTCTTCGGCGAACCCCTGTCGCGGACGCGATGCGCCGCGGAATTGGGGCTGGATGCGGCCCGGCCGACACTGCTGATGATGTCCGGCGGCTACGGCATCGGCGGCATCGAACTGCTGGCCGAGCGGCTGCTGGGTATCGATATGGATTTTCAGATCATCGCTCTGGCGGGTAAGAATCAGGATCTGCTGGCGCGGCTGCGCGATCTGGCCGCCCGTTTTCCCGGCCGGCTGCTGCCCATGGGTTTTACTACCACCATCGAGCGGGTGATGGCCGCGGCGGACCTGGCCGTCACCAAACCCGGCGGCCTGACCACCTCCGAATGCCTGGCCATGGGCCTGCCCATGGTCGTTGTCTCGCCCATTCCGGGCCAGGAAGAGCGCAATGCCGATTTTCTGCTGGAAAACGGCGCGGCCCTCAAGGCTTATGACGGCGCCGGGCTGGTGTTTCGTGTCGAAACGCTGTTGCGCCATCCCGAGCGACTGGGCCAGATGCGTCGGCGGGCCGCGGCCCTGGGCCGCCCCGATGCAGCCGAAAAAGTACTCGCTATTGTCATGCGTCAAACACCCGGGGCGTAGGCCGGAAGAAAACTTTCAGCATTCAGCCGATTTTATGATACCACACCCCATGCCACCGCGCCGCCTTTGGCTGAATAGCCCCCTGCCCCTCCTTTTCTGGGTCGGACTGCTCTCCCTTTTTTTCGCTCAGGTCGAAATCCAGATCGAAGGCACCCATGGCTGGGCCGCGGCCCTGCCCACCTGGCGTGTAGAAAAGCACATCCTGCTCGATATCTTCTGGGGCGGCCGGCCCATGACCGGCTACCACGCCTGGATCTTCAGTTTCATGGCCCTGGTCTTCCATCTGCCTGTATTCGTCACCGGCCAATGGCACTGGCGCCTGGAGTGCCGCATGATCGGCTGTCTGATGATTTTCTGGATCATCGAGGACTTATTGTGGTTTCTCCTCAACCCCGCCTTCGGCTGGTCCAGATTCACCCCCCAATACGTTCCCTGGCACCATCGCTGGGTGGCTGGCTTCCCCCTGGACTATGTGATCTTCATGGCGGTGGGCACGGTGCTGGTCTGGATCTCCTATCGCCGGCCCAACTCCTCCCCTTCTTAGATTAGTGCCCATCCAGGAATGGCTATTTTTGCCGATTTCTGCGTTGGGCGAAAATTTTAATCCTCGAAATATGTCCATATATTCCTGCGGTTAAAATTTTCGTCCGCCTTGAACTCGACAAAAATATCTCAT
>JBAQGR010000868.1:0-2049 GCA_049287895.1 Desulfatitalea sp. | reverse complement strand
GGGCACAGTATCGAAGACAGCGAGCTGAAATATGGGTTGTCGGTCACCGGCTTTGTGCATCCGGCGCGCATACTGGTCAAAAAAAACCTGCGGCCCGGCGACTACCTGATCCTCACCAAGCCCCTGGGCACCGGCATCATCAACACGGCCATCAAGGCCTCCTTGGCGCCGCCGGCCTTAATCGAGCAGGTGACCCGGCTCATGGCCACATTGAACCGCGTCGCGGCCGAGACTATGGCCGCCTATCCGGTGCATGCCTGTACCGACGTCACTGGATTCGGCCTGCTCGGACATCTGGCTGAGATGGTCGTGGGCTCAGGGAGCAGCGTGCGCATCGATAGCCGCAAGGTACCGGTTCTGCCGGAAACAGCGGGATTTGCCGGCATGGGCCTGGTGCCGGCCGGCGCATTTAAGAACAAAAGCTTCCGGCAATCCATGGTCTCTTTTGGCGACGCGGTGGACGGCGTGCTGCAAGATATTCTCTTCGATCCCCAGACCTCGGGCGGGCTGCTCATCAGCATCGATTCGCACCGGGCCGACGGGCTGGCCGACGAACTGATCCGCAAGGGGGTCGCCGCAGCCGCCATCATCGGCGAGGTGTTGGCGGATCCAGGGGAAAAGATATTTGTAACCTAAGCCGGGTTCGCAGGAGATGAAGGCGGAAAGTAGAAAGTGGAAAGTTGAAGGTGCAAGAAGGAGAACTAATCATGAAAGAAGTAGATGCCCGCGGCCTTTCGTGCCCCGCGCCGGTTTTGCATGCCAAGGCGATCATCGAGCAGGAACGGCCCGATGTGATTAAGGTCATTGTGGACAACGCCGCCGCCCAGCAAAATGTCGAGCGCTTCTTGCGCTCCCAGGGATTTCAAACCCAACTGGAAAAAGAGGGGAGCGATTTTGCCATCATCGGGAAAGGTGGGGCCGCTGCGCCAACCGCCGAATCCAAAGCGGTCCCGGCCGCCGTTGAAGCAAAACAGAAGATCATGGTGATGTGCGCCACGGACCGCATCGGTTTCGGCGACGAGACCCTGGGCCAGCGGCTGATGGTGAACTTCATCCGCACGCTCAAGGAGATGGGGCCGGAGCTGTGGCGCCTGGTGTTGGTCAACAACGGCGTGAAACTGGCGGTGGAAGATTCGGCGGTGTTGCAGGATTTAAAGGCCTACGAAGAGAAGGGAGTGACCATCCTGGTGTGCGGTACCTGCCTGGAGTACTTCAAGCTGCTGGAGAAAAAGCAGGTCGGCCAGACGACCAACATGCTCGATATCGTGACGGCCATGCAGTTGGCCGACAAGGTGATCAATCTATAGCCTTTTCCGGCCACCAGTGGGCGATGGCGTTGGCATAGTAGGCCAGCAGGGACGCCTCCTCGATCTGTGCCCGGTAGCGGCCGTTGACGGCTGCCACCATGTGGCGCAGATGCAGATGGTTGACGGCATCGGCCACCAACTGGGTTCGGGTGCTGTGGGATATTTCAAAGACCGGCGCGCCGCGCGCCTGCAAGTCGGCCGACAATTGCCGGAAGCGTTGGTCGATGGACGGGATGTCCCACTCGGCGCGTATATCCTCCAGAAAGATTGTGGACACCAGGGAGAGCGGCAGCACGGGCACCACTTCGGCCACCGCGGCCATCAGCGTCTGGCTGAGCGTGGATATCGCCGCGAAGCGCTCGGGCCGCGGCAGTTGACCGAAACGTACACCGTGGTGTCGACAATAGTCAGCCGCCGATATGGGTGAGCCGAAGTTGACGCAGGCGTAGCCGAACCGATGCCAGCGCTGAAGCACCATCTGCGTCAGATTGCGGATGATGAACGCGACCGTGGTGCGCATCACGAACCACCAACTGCGCTTGCCGGTCTCCGGTGCCAGCTTGCGCAGCAGACTTCGGTCTTCCAGGGTGCGGTCGTAGTTGATGCCCACGGGAATAAACACAATGTCCCGGTGGGTATCCGGTTCATAGTCCCGCAACATATAATCCAGCAGCCCCAACTTGGGTGGGCGCAACCGACCGTCGCGGCTCAAGCCGCCTTCGAGGAACACCGCCTGACACAC
>JBAQGR010000867.1:0-1897 GCA_049287895.1 Desulfatitalea sp. | reverse complement strand
CCGCGGGTCATGAGCAACTGCTTGCCGATCTCGATGATCTCGATGAGTTTGGTGGGATCGCTGTCCAGGTCGACCATGTTCCCGGCTTCCTTGGCCGCCTGGGTGCCGGAGTTCATGGCCACGCCGATATCGGCCTGGGCCAGGGCCGGGGCATCGTTGGTCCCATCCCCCATCATGGCGATGAGCCGTCCCTGCCGCTGCTCCTTGCGGATATACGCGAGCTTGTCTTCAGGCGTGGCTTCGGCGATGAAATCGTCCACACCGGCCTGTTGAGCTATGGCGGCGGCGGTGAGCGGATTGTCGCCCGTCACCATGACGACGCGCAACCCCATGGCGCGCAGTCTTTCAAATCGATCGCGGATACCCGGTTTAAGTACATCCGCCAAGGCGATCACCCCGAGCGCGTGCGGGCCCTCAGCCACCACGATGGGGGTGCTGCCCTGCCGGGCCACACCGTCCACGACACCCTGCAAGGTCGTGGGTATGAGCGCGTTCTGCCCGCGCAGGTAGGTCCGAATGGCATCGGCCGCGCCCTTGCGCAAGGCGCGGCCATCGGGCAGATCGAGGCCGCTCAATCGGGACTGGGCGCTGAAGGCGATCAGCCTGCCCCCCGGCGTTTCGCGGGGCGCCTTGGCACCCAGCCGCTCCTGGCCCAGTTGGACAATGGATTTGCCTTCGGGAGTCTGATCTCCAAACGAGGCCCACATGGCCGCCTCGGCCAGTTGCGCCGGGGTCACGCCGGGCAGAGGAAAATACTCGGTCGCCTGACGGTTGCCCATGGTGATGGTGCCGGTCTTGTCCAGCAGCAATGTGTCGATGTCGCCGGCCAATTCAACTGCCTTGCCGCTCTTGGCCAGCACATTGGCCGAAAGGGCGCGGTCCATGCCGGCCAGACCGATGGCGGCCAGCAGCGCGCCGATGGTGGTCGGGATCAGACAAACCAGCAGGGCGATCAAAGTAGGGATCGGCAGCTCGACTTCGAAGTAGCGGCCGATGGGCCACAGGGCGCCGGTCACCATGAGAAAGGCCAGCGTCAGTCCCGCCAAAGTCACGGTCAGGGCCAGTTCGTTAGGTGTTTTCTGCCGGACGGCGCCCTCCACCAGGGCGATCATGCGGTCGAGAAACGACTCGCCCGCACCGGCCGTTATCCGAACCGCGATCCGGTCCGAAAGCACGCGCGTGCCGCCCGTAACCCCCGACCAGTCGCCGCCTGCTTCCCGGATCACCGGCGCGGATTCTCCGGTAATCGCCGACTCGTCCACGCTGGCGGCACCCTCGATCACTTCGCCGTCACCGGGGATCAGTTCCCCGGCAACTACGATTACGACATCGCCTTCGCGGAGTTCATCCGAAGGGACCTCTTCCTCTCCGCCGTTCACTGCTTTGCGTGCCAGGGTCTTGCGCCGGGTTTGCTTCAGAGTATTTGCCTGGGCCTTGCCGCGCGCCTCGGCCAGGGCTTCGGCGAAATTGGCGAAAAGCACAGTCAGCCACAGGATCACCGCCACGGCCAAGGTGTAGGCGATGGCCTCGCGGTGCTGAAACAGATCCAGGAAAAGCACGAGGGTCGTCAGGCCCGCGCCGATCTCGGTAACGAACATCACCGGGTTGCGCGCCATGAGCCAAGGTTTCAGCATGATCACAGACTGCTTGGCACCAATGCCCATCAGGCGCTTATCGAAAAGCGACGCGCGCCGCGCTTTGCGGCGCCCGTATTTTGCTTCAATAGTTTCGTTAAAGGTGTTCATAAGTTGTTCCTCAGGACGCCGTCTATGGATGGACCCCGGCCAGATGCTCCGCTATCGGCCCCAGCACAGCCACCGGCATAAACAGCAGCGCGCCGATCAGGACCACGCTCCCCAGGATGACCAGGCCGAACAGGGGAGTATCGGTGCTCAGG
>JBAQGR010000866.1:0-2350 GCA_049287895.1 Desulfatitalea sp. | reverse complement strand
GGCCGGCCAGGTTGTTGTCGGCCGCCACCTGCCAGCCGCTCAGGTAGATGGCTTTCAGTCCGGCCTCCACCTGCTGGACTGCCTGGTTGCCGGTCAAGGCGCCCAAAGCCGGGATGAACTCTTCGGTGTGCAGCAGGTGCCACAGCCGCTCGGCGCCGGCGGAGGCCAGGGTGTGCTCGATTTTCAATGTGCCGCGCAGTTTCAGGGCTTCCTCGGCGGTGTAGGGCCTCACGATCCCTTTCCAGCGCGGATCGTTTTTCCACATATAATCAAGAGCCGAAATTTCGTCGGGAAAGATTTCATGGCAAGTGAGGCGGTCACAAAGGGCCTGGGCTTTTTCTATAATGGTTTGCATAAATCGTCTCCTTTATTTTCGGTTGCAACATGGCATCGGTGCTTTCCTCCGGTTCGAGGTGTCGCCGCGGGTAGTACGGCGCAACGCTGATAGTTGAGCGGGTCGGGTAGAGCATTTGATTAAAGGGGCTTTGGTCGCCGTCGATGCGGGCCGATCGGCTGTTTCGGTAATAATAAGCGATGGTGCACTGTTGTCAATGATAAGAGCGGAAAGTTGAAAGTGGAAAGGGGAAAGTTCAAGGTTCAAAACGATCGTTTCAAGGAGGATGGGGTTGTCCGGGCCGCAAGCGTTGCGCCTCGGCATAGGGCAGGATGGGGGTGATAACACCGGTGCGGATCTGGGCCTGGGTCTGTTGCCAGAATTCCGGGGTGAGCAGGTCACCGTGGTGCTTCAAAAAAATCGACCGCAGATCCGGCGCCAGGGCCAGGAAGGCGGCGAATTCTTCGGGGAACACATCGTTTTCAGCCACCATGAACCAAGGCTCGGAGGAGAGTTCGTCGTCGTACGCCCGGGCCTGGGGCAACCAGCGGAAGTTGCAGTCGGTCAGGGGGCACAGTTCGTCGTAGTCGTAGAAGACCACCCGACCGAGCTGGGTCACGCCGAAGTTCTTGATCAGCATATCCCCCGGAAAGATATTGATGTGGGCCAGATCCTTGATGGCCCGGCCGTAGTCGATGACCGCCGCCTTGGCCGCTTCGGCGTCGGCGCGCTGCAAGTAGACATCCAGGGGAACCAGGCGCCGCTCCACATAGACATGGTGCAGAATCACCCGCTGGTCTTCCATGGAGGTCGTATGCTGCGCCTCGGTCTGAATTTCGGACAGGAGATCGGGCGTAAAGCAGCAATCTTCGATCTCCAGGTTTTCGAAGGTCTGCACGTCCACCAATCGTCCGGCGCGGTCATGCCGGAAGACATAGTCGTATTTCTCCATGACTTGCCGCGCGGTGGCGTGCTTGGGTGTGGCGAAGCGGTCGCGGATCAGTTTGTAAACCAGTTGATCTTCGGGCATGTTGAAAACGATCATCACCATGCCGCGCTGGCCGGCGGCAAAGCCGAAACGGTCCAGGCTGCACACTCGCTGGTGTTCGAGCAGTTCGCGGTACAGTTCGGTCTTGCCGTGCTTGTGGTATCCCAGTCCGATGTAGATCTCGGCAATCCGTTTGGAAGGCATCAACATCTTTAAAAAACGGACCAGTTCGTGGGGGCAGGCGGTTTGCACATGGAAATAGGCGTGGCTGAAGCTGAAGAGTACGCGGATTTCGGCGGTGCGCAGCAAAAGGGCATCCACGAACACTCCCTGGTCGGTGTTGGCCAGGGCGAAGACCAAGGGTACAAACTGTTCGCGCCAGCACAACCGGCCGATCAGGTAGGCCCCCGTTTCCCGGAAAAACGGGGATTGCACCATTTCGATGCTCAGCGGACCGCCGCGGCTTTTCTTCTCCAGCATCAGCCGGATGCGTTCGGCGCACAGGCGGCTGTCGATCTCCAGGGCCGCGAAGGGGGTGCGGAATTTGAAGCGGCCCAGGATGGTCTCGATTGTCGCCGGGGTCACCTTTGCCACTTCCATTTTGAAAAGCAATGGGCCGTGGGTGGGCGGTGCATCGTGGAGCGGTCGGGGTGCCACGAACTCCAGTTCCGGATCGATGCCTACGGTTTGCAGGATGCGGCGGTTGATGGAGTTATAGAAGGTGCAGGCCAGTTCGGCATCGTGACGCCGGTCTACAGCGGCGGCAAAACGGGATTTGATCTCCCCCCACCTCCGCGGATTTTGGGCGTCGAGGCCCAACCCGGCGACGATCCCGTGGCAGGTGCGGCCGACCACCTGCTGGTAGAGGTCGAGGCGCTCGACTGTGTCTGCGTGCATGGCCTTCCAGTCGCGCTGTGCGAAGCGCTCGCCGGCGCGTCGGGTGATGGCGTCAAAGGAGTCGTTGAACTCCCCATACCCTGTCCACAGGCGCTCCACTGCCTGGTCGGCCAGAAGATTGAGGTCGTGCG
>JBAQGR010000865.1:0-17305 GCA_049287895.1 Desulfatitalea sp. | reverse complement strand
ACCAGCGCGGCCGATTCGATCTCCTTGGTACCCAGGCGGTGACCGGAGACATTGATGACGTCATCGATGCGTCCCAGGATCCGGTAATAACCGTCCTGGGCTTCCACGGCGGCATCACCGGCCAGGTAGGGCCAGTCGCGCCAATCCTTGCTCTTGGGATTCTTGCAGTAGCGGGCATAGTAGTTGGTGACGAAGCGGTCGCGATCGCCCCAGATGGTTTGGAACGCGCCCGGCCACGGGTTTTGGATGCAGATGTTACCCGCCTTGCCTGAACCGGCGGGCACCTGTTTGGCTTCATCGTCGAGGATGATAGGATGAATACCCGGCATGCCCGGTCCGGCGCTGCCTGGTTTCATGGGGGTTATGGCCGGCAGCGTGCTGCACAGGAAGCCACCGGTCTCGGTCTGCCACCAGGTGTCGACAATGATGGCTTCGCCCTTGCCCACTTCCTTATGGTACCATTTCCACACTATCGGTTCGATGGGTTCGCCCACGGTGGTCATGTGTTTGAAATGGTAGTTGTATTTGGCCGGTTCATCGGGCCCGATCTTGCGCAGGGCGCGGATGGCGGTGGGCGCGGTATGGAAGATGTTGACATCCAGGTCCTGGGCGATGCGCCAGGGTCTGCCGGCATCGGGATAAGTGGGAACCCCCTCATAGATGACGGTGGAAGCGCCCAGCGCCAACGGGCCGTAAACAATATACGAGTGGCCGGTAATCCAGCCGATGTCGGCCAGGCACCAATAGACATCTTCCGGATGGATATCCTGCACATACTTGGATGTGCCGGTGACATAGGCCAGATATCCGCCGGTGCTGTGCTGGCACCCCTTGGGCTTGCCGGTGGTGCCGCTGGTGTACATCAAGAAGAGCGGTGCTTCGGCCGGCATTGGGACCGGATCGATGCGCTTGCCATAGTACTTTTTCAAGACCTCATTGACGAAATGGTCCCGGCCCTGGACCATGGGCGTGCTGGCCGCCGAGTATTTGCCGGGATAGCGCTGCCACACCAGAACTTTGTCCACCTTCTGGCCCTGCTTTTCCGCGGCCGCCACGGCGACGTCTGCGTTCTGCCTGTGGTTGATCAATGTTCCCGAGCGATAATAGGCATCCATGGTGATGAGCACACGACTGCCCGAATCCACGATGCGGTCGGCGCAGGCGGTGCCGCTGAACCCACCGAACACCTGGGAGTGGATCACGCCCAGACGGGCGCAGGCCAGCATGGTGATGGCCAACTCAGGCACCATGGGCATGTGCAGGGTAACGCGGTCACCGGCTTTCAGACCGCAGAAGTCTCTCAGGAGCGCCGAGAATTCATTCACCCGTACATAGAGTTCCTGATAGGTGATGTGCTCATACTTCTCCTCCAGGGGTTCCGGTACAAAATGAATGGCGGTTTTGTTCTTGTTCTTGGCAAGATGGCGATCGATGCAATTGTAGCTGGCGTTGATTTTTCCGCCGACAAACCATTTAAAGCAAGGCGCGTCGCTGGTGTCCAGGATGGTGTGCCAATACTCGTACCAGTCGAGCATATCGGCGTATTCTTTGAAGCAATTGGGAAAATTGTCCAGGCTGAAGCGCTCGTAAATCGATTTGTCCGTCATGTTGGCTTGGGCAACGAACTTGTACGAAGGATAGTAGTAGCCCTCTTCTTGCCAATGAACGGCAATTTCGGCCTCCGAAGTTTCGACGATTTCTTTTTCTGCCATAACCCACACCCCCTAGTGCTTAGAATTGTCCGCTCAAAATACGGGTCAAAGCCGATGACCGCCTACAAGGCTCTTGGCGCCAGAAGCGCAGGCTCGACCGCCTCCCATTCAAAATGAAACCAATGCCGGAAAATACATCCCCCCCTTTCTCATGCTGCGTGCATCTGATCCGTGAAACGGATCTTAAAAACTGGCGCGGTTTCAGTAATACTTGCGAGATATGCAAAATCGTCTTTCCGATCAATAAAGCTTGTAAAGCTTGAACGCTTGCTGGACCGTCGAACGAACCACGACGCTCCTTTTCTATGCGGAAATGCCACGCTCAAAGATCTCGAAAGCGTGGTCCAGAATCTTTTCAAGATGGGCTTTGTTTTGTTCTGCTTCGACGTCGCCCTTTTCCCAGAGGACAAGACCATAAAACATCGCCCATACGATTTCGGCCATGTCGTGGGGATGTCGGTTCCGGCCAGGAGCTTGTTGGGCACCGGTTTCAAAAACGGATACGATCTTGTTCATGGCCTCACTGCTCAAAGTATTGATCTCCGCCATGAGTTCAGGGTTCAACTGCTGGACCGCCTCCTTGGATTGTAAAAAAAACAGATTTTTCAGAATCAATGGATCAAACGCATAGACATCAAATAAGGCTTTTTTGAGCGCTGCTACTTTTTGTCTCGCATTGAGCTGCTTCTCATTGCCCAAATGTTCCATTCGGATAACGAAATATTCGAGCACGCGGAGTGACAGCGAGGCGCACAGGTCGTCTTTGCTTTTAAAATAGAGGTAAAGCGTTCCCGGGCTCAGCTCCGCCTCGTTGGCAATATCCTCCATCGTGGCGCGTCCAAACCCCTTGAGGGAGAACACCCTCTTGGCCGCTACCATAATCTGCTGCCGTCGCCGCTCTTTTTCGCGCTCTTTTCGCTCTTGAATACCCATATTATGAATCTTATTTATTTCCTATATTTCTTTTTAATTTCTTTAGCAGTATTGTGTCAAGTATTATTTATTCATTTAATTAGCAAGACCGCATGATTTGCCGGCTGCCTTGAAAAGGAACGTGTCCGTCAGATCAAGGGCAAGCCCATAATCTTTTAACTATTTGATTTATTATTAAATTATTTACTTGTTGGGGTCTACGAGTTTCAACAAGGTGGGGGAACCCGCTAAACGCTGGACCTCCAGGCACAACCGGTCCAGCTCTGTCGGGTTTTTGAATTCCAGGTGCAAACCATATTTTTGACCTTCGAAGTGAGCCGGCGGAACAAGCTGCATGCCTTCGACCAGTTTCAGCTCTTTTACGCTCCGGTGGTATCGCTCTTCAAAGGCGGAAATTTCAGGATAGCGCCGCTTTTTCAGGTGTTGGCGGATCAGTTGTGTTTTCTGCCCGCGGTCCATTTGGGGGTCCTGTCGCCACTGGGCGAGCCGCTCATCGTCGATCACATCTTTCAGGGATATGCCTTCCCGCCCCATGATCCCCTGGCTCCATTCGAGCAGCTCCCGTTGGCGATTCAAACTCAACTGAAGCTCTTGAAATAGTAGAACCAACGCATGGATCGCGGCGCCGTCGGCCAAAGCGTTCAAGCGCAAGGCAATGGGCAAGGCGATGCTCCCATCGATCAATGCCTGTTGGAGTGGGTGGGGCATGCCTAAGACTTGCTTTAATTTGGCCGACAACTCCTTGTTGACCGTCATTCCCACCGATCGTGCCAGCTGCATTGCCTGTTCCTGGGAATCGACCGTTCGGGTCAACAAATGCCATGCGCGCGCCACCTCCACCAGATTGAGCGTGCGTTGGGTTGCGTTGTCGGCTATGGCGGTCAGAGCATAGCGAACGGCATCGGCGGGTGATGTCGGACATCTGGCCACCAGGCGTTCCCAACCCAACGCTCTGCAAGCGGCAATGCGTCCAAAGCCGGCGATCACGATAAAACGGTCGTTGCAAGGCAGCAGCGTGGGCGGGTTGATCAGGCCGATCTGCTCGATGGAGTGCCGGATGGCTTCGAGCGAAGAACCCGCGGTGATCCGATAGGTCGCATCACCATCATCAATTCGGGATAAGGAAACGGGGCGATAGTCAAATTCCATGTTCGCTACCGGTGATGGATCGCAACGCCTCTAAATATTTCGATCGCGTTTTGACAATCACATCCTCGGGCAGATGGGGGGCAGGCGGCTTTTTGTTCCAATGAATGCTTTCCAGGTAGTCGCGCAGATATTGCTTGTCGAAGCTGGGTTGGGAACCTCCGGGGCGGTAGGTTTTCTTGGGCCAGAAACGGCTTGAATCAGGCGTGAGCACTTCATCGATCAGCAGGATGTCGTTGCCCACCCGTCCGAATTCAAATTTGGTGTCGGCAATGATGATGCCCTTTTCCAATGCCAGTTGGGCGCCTTTTTTATAGATGGCCAGGGAGAGGTCGCGCACCTGTTCGGCTGTTTTGCGGCCGATCCGCCGGCAGGTTTCGTCAAAATCGATATTGATGTCGTGCACCCCGATCTCTTCTTTGGTGGACGGTGTAAAAATCGGCTCGGGCAGCCTATCCGATTCTTTCAACCCCGGGGGCAATGCGATGCCGCAAACACTCTGATTCTGCTGATAGGATTTCCATCCCGAACCCGATAGGTATCCTCTGACCACACACTCGATGGGCAGTGGTTCGGCCTTTTTTACCAATGCGGCGCGTCCGGCCAACTGAGCCCCATAGGGCTTGCAGCTGGGCGGAAAGCTTGCGACGTCGCCTGAAATCACGTGATTCTGAACGATCGGTTCCATGATGCGGAACCAGAAAAGAGAGATCTGGTTCAGTATCTTGCCTTTGTCCGGAATCGCTTCCGGCATGACGACATCAAAAGCCGATATGCGATCCGAGGCCACCATCAACAGGGCATCGCCCAGATCGTAAATATCCCTGACCTTGCCGCGCTTGACCAGTTTGAGTGAACGCAGATTCGTTTCCGATACCGATGTATTCATGGAGCCTCTTGAAACTGACAGTACTATTCAAACGACTGCTCGTTAAATGCCTTGATGTAGAGCCGAAGAGTGTTTCGGGCGTTTTCATCCATCTGAAAAAATTCGATGCCCGATTCATGCATACCCTGGTCATTTTCTTTCTTGTAAATCACTTTGCCTTTGATATCTACCACATCTTCCTTGAACCCGATGGTCAAAGAAACAAAGTGCGAGGCGTCGATGGGGTTGTGGGTCTCAAGCAGGATCCCCGATTCGGAAACATTCAACGTCCGTCCCATACCCTGGTTCTCTTCCTCTTGGTTCTCGTCGAAATAGACATAGTTGAGCAAGTTGATAGAGTCGATACGGGAATGTTTTCTTTTCTCTTCCTTTGTCATGGTGCGTTCACCTGATTTGGGTTGGTAAGTTAGTGCCCATTCAGAAATGCCCTCTCTGGACGGACACTAGTTAGCTGCAATGGCTATTTCCCTAAACCAAATTTCTTATAGTAATTGCATACCACCTTCGTGCTCACCGAGACACAGGTGGCCACATTGTCGATAAAATTCTTAAAAGTGGTGGACAACTGATTATACTCTTTTTGAAATAGCGCGATGTCCACCTTGCGCACCTTGAGCTCCTTTGTGGCCATCACCGAAGCGAAATCGGGTTCGTGCCCCAAATCGAGAAAAGGCGCATGTCCGAAATAGTCTCCTTTATAAAGCTGCGCCAGAGGGATTCGCCCGAACTCTTCCTGGCGCACCACCGATGCACTCCCCTCGCGGATGATGTAGAGTTCTTCTTCTACCGTGCCCTGTTTCATCACCGGCTTTTTGTTGTCCAGATATTCCGATGTGTCCAGTTGCTTCTGACGCAGCTCGATAGCCCGCTCATTGAGTTGCTTGAGCCGTTTGTCCAGACTGACCAGAAAGCCTCTGAATTCAGGGGTCAGACTTGCAAATTCCTGGGCCAGTCTCTGAGAATCCAAAACGCCCAGCTGAACATTGCCGACGGCCACGGCCGTGGCCGTGCGGATGTGACCTTGAATAAGGAAAGAAGAGAGACTGCCGATGAACGACCCGTCCCCCAGACGGACGATGGGCAACGGTCCTTCCGGCGTTTCGCGTACAATCTCCACAACCCCTTCGAGGATCACCCAAATCCAACTGCCGTGCTTGCCCTCTTCAACGATATATTCACCGTCGAAGAAATCCTCTTCATCGGCGACATACATATAGTCGACCAATGGCCCCTTGACGATGGGTACGGTATCGGGATCGCTCGCCGCTGTTTGCTTGCGGCTCGCCGCGCCAGGACCGACTCTTTTGATTTGTCCGTCATCGACCATTTTCAAGCCCTCTAAAATGATCCCCATTCGACTTTTAGTGATAACCCTTTGGCTGAGGATGTTTTCTTTCGTGAATTCAAACTCGCCCTCGGTCCACCCGAACAGTGCATAAACGGCTTCAAGGCCAATGGCCGTTCCACAGGAGGCGTTGACCGGATTGCCGTTTTCAAAGTAGATGAAACCCGGTTCGGCGGCATATCGACTGATCAGACGCAACACGCCGCTGCTGCTGTTAGCGCCAAGCAGCTGCATGATATCTCCCAAGGCCAAAAATTTCAGGCTTCCCGCCAGTACGACGTTATCCAGCATGGTTTTATCTTATTGCGCCCATTTAAATTCTCTTTGTAGAGACTGAAGGGTCAACTTCAAGCACTCCTTCAGCGTTGCGCCCACACCGTCTCCACTGACCGCGCTGCCTTGGAAAGAAGGTACCTTGAGCTGGCGATTCAAATCCTTTTCCATCTGCTCTATGGACATAAGCGGAATGCCCTGCTCCGCCAAATCCCGTTTGTTGTATTGCATCACCAGAGGGACTTTGAAGATGCTTTTGCCGTACTCTTTCAGATTGGACTGCAGATCCTTCAGCGACAGCATGTTTTTTTCACGACGAACCTCAAGCGAATCGGCCACGAAAACGATGCCATCCACTCCGCGCAACACCAGTTTGCGCGTGGAGCTGTATTTGACCTGACCCGGCACCGTATAGAGCTGGACGCGCACATCGCACCCCTTGATCTGGCCGAGCCCCATGGGCAGAAAATCAAAGAACAGGGTACGATCGCCTTCGGTGTTGATGGAGACCATCTCGCCTTTGACCTGCTTTTTATAGGCGCCGAAAACGTACTCCAGATTGGTGGTTTTTCCGCAGCGTCCAGGTCCATAATAGACCACCTTGCACTCGATCTCTCGCTTCTTTAGATTGAAAATCGCCATGAGTTAAGGCTCCTAAGAAAAAGCTCCGATTAGGTGCTAATGATTCGAATGTCCAAACAGAAATCTCCCTGTTTGGGTCCGGTCTTGATCTGCGTTTTGGAAACAACTACCCCGGCACCGTTAAAGATGGCAATGGGCGAAAAAAATTGAACCTCTTTCAACTTCGTACCTGCTGCCAGGCCTTCGATTAAATCGCTGTCCTTCTTGGATATGATCAGACTAAGCGTGTTGCCTGATTGGAAATTGACATCGAACTCCACCATTTTCCCCTTCCGGGGACCGGTATCGAAGGTGATACCGATGGAGGTGATGTCTAAAAACTCCTCTTCCGATTCCGCCGGGGCGTCGATATCGAGACTCGGCTCTGCGTCCGGGAAGGCCGCGACAATTCCCATGGGTGACGGCAGATCGGCTTCAATGCCGCGTTTTTGCAGAATATCCTCAAGGTAGCCACGCACCGTTTCCAATTGTTGGGCTTGAAACAGATCGCCGGCATACCACTGGTGGTACTGATTCACGGCCTCCTCCGCGGATGAGGCTGCCAGATGGCAGCGCAGGATGTTTTTAGCCGTTTCCACTCGGATCGTATCCTTCTCCAATAAGACATTCAACTCGTTCAGCGCGCGGTCGAATTGACCAAATTTGGCAAGGGCCACCGCACCCTCCAAGGCCGCCGCATCTTCGTCTTTATTATCGGAAAAGGTGAAGAGATTCTTGATTAAATCTTGCGCTTTTTTGGATAATTCCGGGGTGGTGGGGCCTTTGTCGACTTTCTCCTTGGTGGAATTGAGCGCCCTGATTTTCTCGGTGATGGCCTTTAACAAGCTCTCTTTGTTTTTTAAATTTTCGATGGAATTAAGAATGCTAATAACGTTCTGGTATTTTGCGTGGGCTTCGGAAATCAATCCCTGGGAGCGATAAATCTCAGCCTCTTGAAGCACTGTCTTGATTCTCTGCTTAATGTCCATCCGGTCCTCGTCACAGTAGTGCCGTCATGCTACGGTGACCACTCTATTCAACCACCGCGAGGCCGACGGCCTATTCGGGGCTGCGCCTTCATACGGGGATTTCCCCATGGAGCCAAAGCGGTCAGGCCAAGATCATCCGTTGATGCACACGGAAATATATATTTATCGCGCTTGTCGGTAAAAAGTCAATATTTAATAGTTATTTAAATAATCTATAGAACGGTGACGCACCGGCCGTGTGCGCCCGCGGAAACGCGCTGTCACTATCAATGGAAATACCCACCCGGCCGCAACTCGCCAAAGAGTCGGCCGGGGGGGAAGGTCGAGTCAAGGGCAGGGGTCGCGCTCCCTGCCCTTGCATTAAATGCCGAAGATCCCGAATGGGATTTATTTCAACAAATCGGCGATGGCGGTCTTTTCCTCCAGAAGCTCTTTTTCGGTAGCCTGCATGCGTTCACGGCTGAAAGCGCTGATCTCCAAACCGCGGATCTCCTGCCAATCGCCTTTTTCACACCGGATCGGCAATGCATAAACGATATCTTTATTGATACCGTAAGAATTGTCGCCACTATAAACCCCCATGCTGACCCACTTGCCATTGCTGCCCAGTGCCCAGTCGCGCATGTGGTCGATGGCGGCCGAAGCGGCCGAAGCGGCACTCGATGCGCCGCGCGCCTTTATGATAGTGGCTCCGCGCTGCTGAACAGTCGGGATGAAGGTCTTGACGTACCATTCGTTGGGAACGCACTCTGTGGCGGCCCGTCCGTCCACGGTGGCAAAGCTGATATCCGGATATTGGGTGGCCGAATGGTTGCCCCACACAACCATTTTTTCGATTTTGGTGGTGTGGCTCCCGGTCTTCTCAGCCAGCTGGGAGAGGGAGCGATTGTGATCCAGGCGCATCATGGCGGTAAAATTGCGCGGATTCAGGCTGGGAGCATTTTTTAGCGCGATCAGGGCATTGGTATTGGCCGGATTGCCCACGACCAGTATCTTGACATTCCGGTGGGCGTGCCGATCGAGGGCCTTGCCCTGGGCGGAAAAAATCTGCGCATTCACCTTGAGCAGATCGGATCTTTCCATACCCGGTCCCCTCGGCCTAGCGCCCACGAGGAGCCCATAGTCACTATCCTTGAAAGCCACATTGGGATCATCAGTGGCGACAACGCCGGCCAGCAGCGGGAAAGCACAATCTTGCAGCTCCATGATCACCCCTTGGAGGGCATTCATGGCCGGTGGGATTTCCAGCAGTTGAAGTATTACCGGCTGATCATTGCCGAGCATATCCCCATGGGCGATCCGTGAGATAAGGGCATAACTGATTTGGCCGGCGGCGCCGGTAATTGTGACACGTACTGGATTTTTCATGGTTTCGATCTCCCTCCGGTTTAATTGTGTTGATGGTTATTATTGGTGAAACACGACACGTATCGATTTCTGTGCGGCTTGCAAACGGAAACTGCTGCGAAAACATACTTTTTGCAAGATGTCAATCGTGAATCTTTTTTGCGGGTTGTAGCGCGACTAAGTATCAAGCCAGTCTCTATTCGAGAGTTGTTTCAGTTTCCAACGCATCTTTGATGGTCCGGGCGAGCCGCGCGGAGATTCCGGGCAGCGATTGCAGCTCCTCCAGCGAAGCGGCGCCGATTTGACGAAGACCGCCGAAGTGTTTGAGCAACTGGGCTTTGCGCTTGGGGCCGACACCCTCGATGTCGTCCAGCCGGGAATGAAGCGTTACCGTCCGGCGGCGCTGACGCTGAAAGGTGACCGCAAATCGATGGGCCTCGTCTCGGACGCGCTGCAAAAAAAGCAAGAGATCGTGCTCCCGGCCGAATTGAACCGGATTGGCCCGGCCAACCAGGTAAATTTTGTCCTGATCCTCCCCCGCGAAAGGATCTTTCTTGGCGATGCCGGCCACATCGAAGGATTCGGTCAGCCCCAGCTCGTTTAAAACGGAGAGCGCCACATTGAGCTGCCCTTTGCCGCCATCCACCAGCAGCAGATCGAGCCGGACTTCGACTCGATTCTCTTTTTCATAGCGCCGCCGCAACACTTCCGCCATGTGCGCATAGTCATCTGGTTTTCCCAAAGCAGCCAGCTTGTAATGCCGGTAGGCGGAGGGCAGAGGCGCTCCGTTTTCGAACACCACCATGGCCGCGACCGGTTCGGTACCGCCCAGATTGGAGTTGTCGAAACATTCGATGCGCAAGGGCAAGCGTTTGAGATGCAGCCGTTTTTCCAGCCGTCTCAGCAAATCTTGCCGGCCATCCGCATGACGCCGATGCTCCTCCAAGGCCTGCATGGCGTTTTGCAGGGCCATCTCCACCAGTTTTTGTTTGTCGCCACGCTGGGGGGCGGCAATGATCGCCTTCGCCCCTCCCTTTTCATGCAGAAACTCTTCCAGCAGAATTTTATCGGCCGGCAGTTGGCTGACCACAACCTCCTTGGGAACAAGCTGCGCGGAGGAATAGTATTGCCTTAAAAAGGCGCCTATCTGCTCTTCCGCCGAACCCACGGCACTTTCAAAGACAAAATGCCGGCTGCCCAGCAAGAACCCCCCCCTGACCCGCAGCAAAGTCACCACCGACAGTTCGCCGTCCAAAACAAAACCGACGACATCACGGTCCTTGAAATCGTTGGCCACCGAGACTTGCCGCTCCAGGGTAGCCTGCAAGGCGAACAACTTATCGCGCAATTTCGCGGCTTTCTCAAAACTCTGGCGTTCGGCCGCGGCCTGCATCTGCTTTTTTATTCTGCGGATCAGGGCCGGCGTTCGGCCCCTCAAGAAGGCGACGACCTCCTTGACGACTTCATAGTACGCTTTTGGATCGATCTCTAAAAAGCACGGCCCCATGCACAATCCCATCTGATAGTTGAGGCACGGCCGGGCTCTTTTTTTGAAGGTTTCACAGCGGCACTTGCACAACTTGAAGGTTTTGTTGATGAATTTGATGGTTTGGCGCACCGCCCCGGCCGAAGCATACGGTCCGAAATAGAGCGCCCCGTCATTTTGCGGTTTACGTACGATGGTCAGATTGGGATAAGGCTCGGCGATGTTCAGCCTGAGGGATGGATAGCGCTTGTCGTCCTTGAGGACCACATTGAAACGTGGCCGGTGGCGTTTGATCAGATTGGATTCCAGGATCAGAGCATCTTTTTCGCTGGGCGTGATAATGGTTTCAAAAGAGGTGACCCTGGTAAGCAGCAGCGTGGTTTTGGGGTCATGGGGACGATTGACCTGGAAGTAGGATTGAAGCCGTTTCTTCAGGTTGCGCGCTTTGCCCACGTAAAGGATCGCCCCCTGCGTGTCCCGCATGAGATAGACGCCAGGCAAAGATGCCACGAGAACCAACTGCTCGGCCAGGGCCTCCATCTTCTTGCACTTATCATCGGGCGTTGCTTCACTGCTCATGGTCGACGCCATCACGATTCGAAGATCAATTTCCGTTTGAGCTGTTTGATCCGGTCCCTCAGCCCGGCGGCCCGCTCGAATTCAAGGTCGCGCGCCGCTTGCAGCATTTCTTTCTCCATTTTTTCTATCGATTGTTCCCACTGTTCCGGTGAGCCGTACTCCGCGGTCGACTCGGCAACGATAGGCGCTTGGGCATCACTGGCATACGCCATATCGAATAGGGCGGTGATATCCTTCTGAACGGAATATGGGACGATGCCGTGGGCCAAGTTGTAGTCACCCTGTATTTGGCGCCTGCGCGCCGTTTCATCCAAGGCCTGGCGCATGGAAGGCGTCATGGTGTCGGCGTAGAGAAGAACCATGCCGTTGAGGTTGCGCGCCGCCCGCCCAAAGGTTTGGATCAACGAACGGGCGGAGCGCAAAAAGCCCTCCTTGTCGGCGTCCAGAATGGCCACCAGGCTCACTTCGGGAATATCCAGCCCCTCGCGCAGCAGATTGATACCGATGAGCACATCGAATTGGCCCATGCGCAACTCGCGAATGATCTCCATGCGCTCCAGCGTGGCGATATCCGAGTGCAGGTAGCGCACCGCCACACCCATTTCCGTATAGTATTCGGAGAGATCTTCGGCCATGCGCTTGGTTAAGGTGGTCACCAGCACCCGCTCTTTGCGTTCCTTGCGCAGCACGATTTCCGCATACAAATCGTCCACCTGGTGCCCAGCCGGACGCACCACCACTTGTGGATCCACCAGGCCCGTGGGCCGTACGATCTGCTCGGCCACCGCCCCTTTGGCCTTATCCAACTCGTAATCCGCCGGCGTGGCCGAAACATAGATCAGCTGGTGGACGCGCTGGCGCCATTCATCGAAGCGCAGCGGCCGGTTGTCCAAGGCCGAAGGCAAACGGAAACCATATCCGACCAAAGTCTCCTTGCGCGAACGATCCCCTTTGTACATGGCCCTCAACTGAGGCACGGCAATATGGCTTTCGTCGATGAACATCAGATAATCTTTTGGGAAATAATCGAGGAGCGTGGGTGGCGGCTCTCCGGCTTGCCGCCCGGTCAGGTGGCGCGAATAGTTTTCAATGCCGTTGCAGTACCCCAGTTCCTGGATCATCTCCAGGTCGAAGCGTGTCCGTTCCTCCACCCGTTGGGCTTCGATCAATTTACTCTCGTCTCGAAAATGGTCCACGCGGGTCTTGAGTTCTTGCAAGATGGTCCGAATGGCGCGCTTGACCCTCTGCTGCGTGGTCACATAGTGGCTGGCGGGAAAAAGCGTGGCCTCTGACAATGCGCGCAGCGAGACGCCCCGCAGGGGATCGATCTCATGAATGGCATCGATGCTATCGCCAAAAAAATCGATGCGCAGGGCTTGATTTTCTTCGTAGGCGGGGAAAATTTCCACACGGTCGCCTCTGACCCGGAAGGTGCCGCGGTGAAAATCCACATCATTGCGCTCATAGTGCATGGCCACCAGATCGTGCAGCAACTGTTCTCTCGAAAGCGTCATCTCCGTTTTCACATCGATGCGCATGGCCAAATAATCTTCCGGCGCACCCAGCCCGAAGATGCAGGAGACACTGGCCACCACCAATACATCCCGGCGGGACAAAACCGACCGGGTGGCTGAATGGCGCATCTTATCGATCAGATCGTTGATCGAGGAGTCTTTTTGGATATAGGTGTCACTGCTGGGGATATAGGCTTCCGGCTGGTAGTAGTCATAGTAGCTGACAAAATACTCCACGGCATTTTCGGGAAAGAGCTGCTTGAATTCTTGATACAGTTGGGCGGCCAGGGTTTTATTCGGCGCAAGGACCAATGTGGGGCGGTTCATGGCGGCAATCACATGGGCCATGGTGAATGTCTTACCGGACCCGGTGACCCCCAGCAGCACTTGGTCTTTGAGTTGGTTGCGCAACCCCTGGCATAAATGATCGATGGCAGTGGGTTGATCACCCCGCGGTATAAAACTGGAAGTAAGCTTAAATGGCTGCATCCGTCGATCGATCTTATTTTTGTTTGCTGATCAAGGCCACGCACATAGCCGCCATGCCCTCGCCGGCCCCCACCTGCCCCAACCCTTCGGTGGTGGTGGCTTTAATGTTGATCCTATCCATCGGAACTTGCAACGCCTGGGTCATGGTCCGCTGCATGGCCTCCCGATAGGGGGCCAGTCTAGGGGCCTGGGCAAAAATGGTGGCGTCCATATTTATAAGCGCGTAGCCGCGATCCTGCACCATGCGGTAGGTCCACCGCAGCAGCTCGATGCTGTAGATGTCTTTGAAACGCGCATCGGAATCGGGATAGTGATGGCCGATATCGGCCAACCCGGCCGCGCCCAACAGGGCATCACAGGCGGCATGCACCAGAACGTCGGCATCGGAATGGCCCAGCAAGCCTTTTTCAAAGGGTATTGTCACCCCCCCCAAGACAAGTGGTCGCCCCGCGACCAGGCGGTGCACATCATATCCTGTTCCAATTCGCATATCGGCCTCACCTCGTCTGCTTGCACCCGCGTTGTTTTAATCGAATCCAATCCATAACCGAACTCGGTATCATCGGCAAATGTAAACACAATTTAATGCAATCGGGAATGGATACTATGCCCCTTGCTCTTTAGGAAGCGCTGCCGCTTTGGGAGCTGGGTGAGGATGAAAAATTTTGCTGCCTGTCACCGAAAAGACTTTTAACGGCTGGCTTTTGCCTTTGGCATGAATGGGGATGCGCGGCTTGGTGAGAAATTCGTCCTGGACCAGGAATTGCGTATATTCGGACAACACGATTTCACCGGGCAGAGCAGCCGCACACAGCCTGGAGGCCAAATTGACCGTATCGCCGATCACCGAATAGCTCATTGTCCGGCTCGACCCCAAATATCCGGCCACCACCGGGCCGGAGTTGATGCCGATGCCCACCTCGATAGGCAGTTGGCCCCTTGCGGCCCTATCGAAATTGAAGGATTCCATGGCTCTCTGGATATCGAGCGCCGCCCCGACCGCCCTGGCGGGATCGTCTTCATGATTGATCGGAGCGCCCCAGAGTACCATCATCCCGTCCCCCATGAACTTATCCACCGTGCCCTCATGGCGGAAAACGATTTCGACCACGACTTCATAGTAATTATTGAGCATTTGCAAAATGGACGATGCCTCGGCATTGCTGCTCAGTGCCGTAAACCCGCGGATGTCCGTAAACATCACCGTAGCGAGACGGCTTTCCCCGCCCTGCTGAACCAAAAGCTGCCCGTTGACCACCATCTCGGCCAGGTCGGGTGAGAGCAAGCGGCGAAATTTTTCACGCGTGGCCGCGTCCCGTTCCATCTTTTCGGCCGCTTTCTTGCGTTCATTCATCGTGAATTGGGCATGGGAACCGAAGATGGCAAAGAGGCATAAAACGATGACTCGCCCCCATATGTTATTCAACTCCACACCGAACATTTTTTCCAAGAAATTATCGTACGATAGAAACAGGGCAAGGAACGAATCGAGCAACCAATAGATTACGGCCAGCCCAAAACCGATAAGGACCATATGGTCGGTTATCACGGTGTGATTGACGTAGTTCAAGGAAGGCTTGTGTTTATGCCCTTCGTCGGCCATTCGGCTATGCTCTTATCAGAAGAAAACCCAGGTTTCTGCCACCCTATTCCGTGACATCGGCGAACGATTTTGCATTCACCTGTGGTTAGAACTTAGAAAAATACACAGGTGCAGACCATTTTTCAAGCAAGATATGTGGCCGGAATTCCAATCTCGCCGCCTGAAGGGATTGCGATAGGGAGCCGCCGGCGGTGTGATGAACGAACGTCTTTTCAAGGTACAAGGTTTGTTTTTACCAAAATTACGGCAAGTAAGGCATCGCCTCAATGGAAATGAACTTGACAAATAGATCCCTTTATTGCGAAAAAAGGTTTTCATGCGATACCTATTGCATGTGTTGCCCTTCGATGATGGTAAGGAGAGATACCTTGGCCGCGCCGAACGAAATTCGTTCAACTGAAAAACTTCTCGCGTTGATCCGCAATCCGAACTCGCAGGTCGCAAGCCTGGACCCAGCGCAAAGCGCAGAACCGCTCGCCCCCGTGCAGCGACCCCGATTGATTCAATCGATGGGATCGCCCAAAAAACATACGGTGGGTGTGGATATCGGCCATACCTATATTAAGATGGCCAAAACCGCCCGTTTGTCCGATAAGAGTTACGAGCTGCTGGATTATCTGGACATTACGCTCAACACGCAGGTATCTTTTAAAGATCCAAAATTCCTGGAACATCTGAAATCCGGCCTGGACCAGGTTTGTGGAGACGGCCCCAGCTGCGATATCTGGAGCGCTATCCCGTCGGCCAAAGTCGAGACACGCTCCCTGCGAATCCCCAAACTCCCCCGCAAACAGATCCCCAACGCCATTTATTGGACCTTCACCAAGAAGGTGGTCTTCCATGAAAAAGAAGAGATCCTCGATTATGAAACGTTAGGGGAGATTGTCGAGGGAGGCGCCAAAAAAATCGAGGTCATGGCATTTAAAACTCCCAAAACGGAGGTGACCGATTTAAAGTGGGCCTTCGATCAGATCGGATACCCGCTCAAGGGCATTTCCATTGTTCCCTTTGCCGTGCAGAACCTTTTTCGCACGGAGATCATCACCCAAGAGGAACAGGATGTATGCTGCCTTTTTATCGGGCGGGACTGGTCGCGCATTGCCATTTACAGCAATGGGAACCTGGTCTTGTCCAGGGGCATCAAGGCAGGCATGCGCAGCATGGTGGAAGCCATCAATATGGCCATGCTGCACCAGGATGGATTGACCGAACCGGAAGATTTGAAGGCGGAGAGCGACAACGGTCCGACCAGCCAACGTGTCCTGGCCATCCAACCGGCCGCGCAGAGGATTTTCTTTGATTTCATCGGTGCTCCCCAGGCCAAGAGCAAAGAGAGTAAAGAGGCGGCTGCGTATGACTCCGCCCAGGTTTTTCAAATGCTTTTGCCGGCCATGGAGCGCCTGCTGCGTCAGGTCGATCGTACCTTCGAACACTATGCCCAGAATTTTCACCGCGAAGGGGTCCGCCGAATTTACCTCTCCGGCCAAATAACCGCCAACGCCACCCTCGTCAACTACATTGGTCGGCAGCTGGATTTGCCCGTCGAGGTGATGAATCCATTTACGCCGGGCACACCTTTCGTTCGGCCGATCAACATTCCCGAAACCCAAGACGAAAGGGAGAGTTTTGTGCCGGCCATCGGTTTGGCGCTCTCCAATAATGCCAGAACGCCCAACGTCCTTTTCACGCATCAGGACCGAGACCGGCAAGAAAACGTAAGACGAATCAACCTGCGGATTTTGACCGGATGCATGCTCTGCCTCATCGCTCTCATCGGCCTGTTTTCATGGCAGGAAGGGCGCCTGGATACCAAGCGGGAACAGGTCGATAAGCTCAACCAGCAACTCATGGCCTTCACTCCGCCGGCGGAAAAAGAGATCCTGCTGGCACTCTATTCCAAAAATAAAAACAAAAACCAAGCATACCATGAAATCGCTCAGCGCTATGCCCCTGTCGCCATACTCAAGGAACTGGCCCAAATCACGCCGGCCAATATTCGCCTGATCAGCGTCGATGCCGCTTTTTCCCAAGACAAAAACGCCGAAGCGCGCTCCATATTCATCGAAGGCATCATTTTCGGTGAAACGAGCGGCTATGAAAATACGCTGACTGGTTATCTGCTCGGCTTGAAGAATTCTCCGGTTTTCGGCAAACCTTCCGTTCAAAACAAGCGCACGGAGTATTACAATGCCCAAGAAGTGTTGCGCTTCAGGGCCAAACTGGAGCTTATTTAAAACGGAGCGATATGGCACTTCCCAAAGTTGATTCCAGCAACCTGATCTACCTTGGCATTTGTGGCGCGGGCGTGATTGCTTTATTGCTGGTAGCTATTTTCCCGAACTTGTCGGCCATGGATCAGGTAGATGAGAATATCGCCGA
>JBAQGR010000864.1:0-4711 GCA_049287895.1 Desulfatitalea sp. | reverse complement strand
TCGC
This sequence comes from Desulfatitalea sp., assembly GCA_049287895.1. Taxonomy (GTDB): domain Bacteria; phylum Desulfobacterota; class Desulfobacteria; order Desulfobacterales; family Desulfosarcinaceae; genus Desulfatitalea. Next base: position 4,707 of record JBAQGR010000864.1, on the reverse strand, counting down.
GGGTCGGCCGTCGGGCGTCTGGAATTCAGAGTCGCGGCGCCACCCGGCGATCACGCGGGCCGCGCGATTATAAGTTTTGCCCAGGGGCTCGCTCTCTTCGGCCGGCCGCGCCATCACCGCTTTGACCGCCTTGCGGGTCAATCCGGTGATGACCGCAACGCGTGAGACGGATTGCTTGCGGCCCTGGATATCGAACTCTTGCAGTGCCACGCGGGCAAAAGTCTCTTTGGCGATCTCGGTGAAGGTGCCGTAGGAGACGCCGCTGCGCAGCAGAATGCGCACCAAAGGGGTGAGAACCCGGACGATGGTGTTGCGCAAAGGAGAAGTGATTGCCATGCCGATATCCAATGTGTGTTCGATAACTGAAAACGGGTCAGCGACCCGACAGAGAAGGTGCCATCGCCCGCTGACGAAATGATTTGGGAAAATATTCCCAAATACAATATTTGTCAATGCCAATTATTCGTGGGTGACTATCGAACAGAACAAAGGCGTTAGGCGGAGTAGCCGGCCATTGGACATGCGCAGGAGGGGTGCTTATTTTGCCGCAACCTCAATGAATGGCTGCCCTGGACAAGGGCGGATGCGACGAAAACCTCAAGGAGAAGAGAACATGGATAAGCGAACCTTTCATATCCCCAAAATTTCATGCGGCCATTGCACCCGGACTATCGAAAATGAGATCAAAGAACTGTCGGGCGTACAGAAGATCGAGAGCGATATCATGGCCAAGACAGTTACGGTCCAGTATCAACCCCCGCTGACCGTGGAGAAAATCCTGGCCACCCTCAAGGAGATCAACTACCCGGCCGTCCCGTAGGATACGCCACTGCGGGCGCATGCGCCGCAGGTAGAGAGGGAATAAAAATGATGCCGACTTTTGACGAGTTGTTGAAGATCCGGCGCTCGGTGCGTGATTATGAGGATCGCCCCGTGCCCTTGGATCTGGTCAAGACCCTGATCACCGAAAGCACCTGTGCGCCCAATGCCAGCAACGAGCAGCTCTGGCGGTTCGCGATCGTCGGCGATAAGGAGTACATGCGGCGTATCTCCGACGAAAGTAAAAAGAATATCCTGGCGACGATCCAGGTCGATCCCAAGTCACCTATCGCGCGTTACGAGTCGATGCTGCGCAATGCGTCGTTCAATGTCTTCTACAACGCGCCCTGTCTGGTGATCATCGCAGGTCCCACGGAGCGCCCCAACATGCAGGTCGATTGCGCCCTGGCAGCAGGCTATTTCATGCTGGCGGCCGCGGCGCGCGGGTTGGGTACCTGTTGGATCAATTTGGGCTCTTACATCGAGGATGCCGGCATGCGCGCCGAGCTGGGGCTGGATGCGGCCACCAAGGTCGTTGCCCCCATCATCCTCGGGTACCCCAAGCACATTCCGGAGATGCCTAAACGTAACCCGCCGCGGATACTGGCGGTGATAGAGCCGTAAAGATCGTCTCGAATCGATTCACAAAACCGCAAGTCGCTTCCCTAACGGGCGCCCATCTATCCTTGTCATTGGGATAATTTGTATTGATATTATCCTTAATATAAGTATAAATATAGCTCTATATGAATAGCATGAATCCATTCCAGAACAGGCTCAGTGAAAAACTGGTTGAATCTCTGGTGGCCCCGATTCCGGCCGGTACGCCGCGACAGGTGTTCGGCGCCATAAATTTAAACGGCAAGGCGACAGCGGTAATAGGCATGCGCAGGGCTGGCAAAACCGTGTTCCTGCACCAGCTCCGGCGCGAGCATCAGGCGGGCGGAATGGATCAGGAACGAATGCCCTATATTAACTTCGAGGATGAACGTTTGGTGGAACTCACCGCCGAGAATCTTCACCCGTTGGTGGAAGATTACTACCGCCGCTTTCCAGGTCTGCGCGGGCAAGAGACGGTCATGTGGTGCTTTGACGAGATACAGACCGTGCCCGGCTGGGAGCGGTTTGTACGACGCTTGCTGGATTCCGAAAAAGTGGAACTCTATTTAACCGGCTCCTCGGCGGCGCTGCTTTCCCGCGAGATCGCCACCGCGCTGCGCGGCCGCGCCTGGGAGGTGGTCGTGCACCCCTTCAGCTTCAAGGAGGTGTTACGGCATAAGAGGCTGCCGCTGCCCGAGCGTCCTGATTTTCTGGGTGCGCCTGAGCGTTCGCTACTGGAACGGGCTTTCCTTGACTACCTTGAGGCCGGTGGTTTCCCCGAAGCCCAAGGGTTGGATACAGCGACGCGTTACCAGCTTTTGAAGGACTATGTGGATGTGGCCATGTTTCGCGATGTGGTTGAGCGCCACACCGTAAGCAATGTGGTAGGGTTGCGCTGGATGGTGAGACATTTGCTTGGCAATGCTGCGGGAGTTTTCAGCGTGGAGAAGTTCTACGGGGCGCTTAAGTCCCAGGGAGTCGCCATATCTAAGGATACCGTACACCAACTGATGTTTTTTTTGCAGGACTGTTTTTTAGTGCGCACGGTCTGGATGGAGGCCGCGTCCGAACGGCAGCGGATGGTAAACCCCCGCAAAGCTTATCCGGTCGATCCAGGGCTCATTCCGGTATTCGACCGCACCGGTCGCGCGAACACAGGCCATGCCCTGGAAACGGCGGTGCTGCTTGAGTTGGAGCGCAGGCGGGCTGAGATCAGCTATGTGAAGACGTCGCAAGGTTTTGAGGTCGATTTTCTGGCGCGTTATCCCTCTGGCCAGTTGGAGTTGATCCAGGTCTGCGCCGATGCCGGCACCGATGATACCGCGCAACGGGAGTTGCGGGCTCTTGAGGAGGCCGGCCGACAGTTCCCAAAAGCGTTTAAGCGATTGTTGACATTGACGCAGGACGGGTTGCCGCGTGAGGCGCCTGCCGGTGTGCTGGCACAGCCCGCCTATGTCTGGATGCTGACGCCACCGGAAGCAACCGGCGGAAGGTGATCGGTTCGGATCGGAAGATGCAGCACAACCCCAAGCGGATCATGGCTTATAACCAATGCTTCTTTTTGAAGTAGCCGATCAAGCCCGCCACCATGGCGATCATGATACCCCAGACGAACGCATAGCCCCAGCGCCACTCCAGCTCGGGCATGTACTTGAAGTTCATGCCGTAAAGACCGACCACGAAGGTGATGGGGATGAAAATGGTTGCGATGAGCGTCAGTACTTTCATCACTTCGTTCATGCGGTAGCTGACATTGGAGAGATAGAGATCGAGCAGGCCGGCGAGAAGATCGCGGTAGGATTCAACTGTGTCGATCACCTGAACCGTATGATCGTAGACGTCCCGGAGGAAGAGCGCCGTGGTGGCGCCGATCAGCGGTGACTCCTGCTTGGAGAGGCCGGCGATCATCTCACGCAGCGGCCAGATCATCTTGCGTAGCGATATCACTTGGCGCTTAAGTTCGTGGATACGGTGATGGACATTGGCGTTGGGGTTTTCCATGGTCTCTTCTTCCAGGGCATCGATGTCCGCGCCGATGTTCTCCAGGATCACAAAGTAGTTGTCGACCACGGCATCCAGCAGTGCATAAGCCAGGTAGTCACACCCCTGCGTCCGGATACGGCCATGGGCTTTGAGCAGGCGTTCGCGCACTGGCGCAAACGCATCCTCCGGCGATTCCTCAAAGGAGACGAGGGCCTTGGGCGTTAATATCAAGCTGATCTGTTCGGAGACCACGCCACCGTTTCCCTGCGAGTAACGCAGCATTTGCAGCACGATATAGAGGTAGTTTCCGAAATCCTCTTTCTTGGGGCGTTGGGCCGTGTGCAGGATGTCTTCCTGGGTCAATGGATGGATGTCGAAAAAATGGCCGATGCGGGCGATGACCTCGGTGTCGTGAACCCCCTCTACGTTCAGCCAGGTAGTACGCGACACGTCGCAAAAGGTCAGGGCCTGTTCCGCGGATTCGAAGAGCCGCTCCTCGATGCTCTGTTCGTCGTAAGCGATGGCGCGGAAGCGCACGCGATCTACTTTGGGTTCGCCGATATGCAGCAAGGTGCCTGGCGAGGCTCCTGCTTTGGCACCTTTTTTCTTCTTGCGTGAATGGGTCGCCATGACAACTCCTCCGGCTTAAACGTGATTGCGCAACTGCAACGCAATGGGGTGGGGGTTCAGATAGCTCTGTTGAGCCAGGTACGGTTCGGCGTATTTGCGCACATAATGGTTGATCAGGGTGACGGGTACGATAAGCGGCACGTGCCCGGCGCGGTAGTCGTCGATCAGCGCAAGCATCTCATGCTTCTCGTCGGCGCTCAAATTCTTCTTGAAGTATCCCAGAATGTGCTGCAAAACGTTGACGTGCTTGACTGGCGTGGATTTGAGTGCCAGGGCTTCGACAAAGGTGCGTTCATAGGCACCGTACAAACGGTCGATGGGCTGCTGCTTGCCGGCGGCCACCAGTTTGCCCATGGCGCGATAGTGGCCGGGGCTGTGAGAGAGTAGCAAAAGTTTTTCGCCCGTATGAAAGGCGACCAACCGGCCCAGGCGCTTGCCTTCGGCCAAAGTGGTGCGCCAGCGTTGCAGGGCAAAGATGCGCTCGATGAAATTCTCGCGCAGCTTGGGATCGTGCAGGCGGCCTTCCTCTTCCGTGGGCACGCGCGGGAAACGTTCCATGAACGCCTTGGCAAAAAGGCCGCTGCCGGTTTTTTCAGGCATGCCGCTGTCATTGTAGACCTTGACCCGCAGCATGCCGCTGCTGGGCGAGTCTTTCTTGAAAATAAAGCCGTACAA
>JBAQGR010000863.1:0-1623 GCA_049287895.1 Desulfatitalea sp. | reverse complement strand
GCAGAGGACTGCTGACGGTTCTAAATCTTGCAGTTTCTTTGAAGGTTCCATCCGGTGGCGATATTCCCTGCCGGCTGGCCGCCCGCGCGCTTCTGTTGGGTGTATATCCACTGAATTTGGCCGTAATTGATCCTCACTGTTTCGGTGGGAAAAGTTCCCCCCAGACGAGGTCGCAACCTATCTGACGCTTTGGAATGCCATTACGCAAAAGCACCTTTGTCATGGAAGCGAATATTTTGATTTCAAGGGATTTTTTGATGCTTATTTGCGAGATTTTAGGGCTCCCTGAGCCGGGCCGAGATCAACCGTGTTTGCAAATTTGCTAATCGTAAGGCGCTGATACATCCCCTTTGAGTCTCGAAGAGCGAACTTTTAACGCGATAAATCATTGACTTCTAATCGATTTGCGAAAATCTTCTATTGCTTTGAATGGGTCTATATCGCACCCTGGTGGGTTGTTTTTAAAATATTCGTAAATGGCCTTATCAACATTTCTTGCCTTAAGCTCGCTCAATTGTCGTCTGTGCAGGCCACCCGCCAGAGTCATTTTTACAACTGAAATTCTATCTATTAATTCTAAGAAATTTTTCGCCGCTTCTTTACGCGACTCTAATTTACCCCGAACTGCCGGCGGTTGTTTCTTGTAGAAATTTAAAAACATATTGACATAGTCTCTGTAGGCCCCATATAGAACGGTCTCCTTAAACAATAGTCTTTCCAGAATCGTACCGCAACAGTTCTCCTGAGCCCCTCCAATTATCATTCCAAGATTATGGTGGACACTTTCTTCCTTGTCTTTCAAATACGCCACCCCAAAATATTCTAAAAATCGTTCTAACCACGCCGGGTCGTAATTCTTCCGAAGCTCTTTCGCACTATTCAGGCACTGCTCATATTGAACTAATAAATCTGAATACTCCTTCTGGAGGATGTGAATCGCTTCAATGTAATTGTCGTTCGAATAAGTTGATGCGGACTCTATATAATCCATCCATTGGGCCAACAAAGGTTTTAACTTTGGATCTTGGTCTGCTATCAAGGATTGAAATAAGCTTTCGCTGGACTCTATTACAACCTCTTCAACACGTTTCCCAGCCAGTACTTCGGGTGAGCACAAGAGCGCTGATATAAAGAGGGCAAATAAGCCAACCAAGGTATTCTGATTATTCAAACGCATGCATAATTCCTTCCCAAAACAACTTAAGTTTATAATCGTTTTTTCTTTCATGCTGCCAAGCATGCTCATGGGCATACTTGAAAGCATAACCTCGTGCTACTATTTGAATTTGCATGGCATCTTGGGCAAATAACTCCCAATCTGTGCTGGATATGGAATATACGGTGGAGGCGAGGCTTGCCCACTTGTCATATCCGGGCGGATAAAAAAATGCTTGGAATAGAGGCAACACCACCAGAACTCCAGATAAGATTCTGCCTGATGTTATAGCGCTATTAATTTTTCTTATCTCTTCAATACAACATTCCTTCAGCCGCAGGTCTTTTATACTCACAATAACACCAGTATCTGGCTTAATTTCAACAACGGTTAGTTCGCGGCTGAATATTTGCTTACAAAATGTATCGAAAAACTCCTTATCGCTCGGTTCGGGGCATCTTTTGGGC
>JBAQGR010000862.1:0-1515 GCA_049287895.1 Desulfatitalea sp. | reverse complement strand
TCCTCATGGGAGTCGAGCACCGTGCGCCCGATGCCCGGGAAATGCTTGCCCACCGCGATGATGCCGTCGGCCTGCAAATGCTCGATGACCGTTGTGCCCATAAGGGCGACCCAATGCGGGTCGCCGGCGAAGACCCGTTGCTGCATGACGCTGGGGCCATTGGCCGGCGCCACGTCCAGCACCGGGGCCATGTTCATGTTGACGCCGATGGCGTTCAACTCCCGCGCCGTGATTTGGGCGAAAGCCACGGCGTCATCGACGCCGCGCATGGCCGGATTGCCGGCAAACTGGGTGAAGGGCGGCTTGAGTCGGGCCACCACGCCGCCCTCCTGATCAATGGCGATGAACAGGGGCGGTTGGCCGTTTTGGGCCGCATAGGCCTGGGCATCGTTGCACAACTGCCGGATTTGCTCCGGTGAGACGATATTGCGCGAGAAGAGAATAAGTCCTCCCACCTTGAGTGTATCCACGGCATATCTGAGTTCGTCATTGAACGCGGTGCCATCGAAGCCGACCATTAACCGTTGGCCGGCCCGCTGCTGCTCGGATAGCCTTTGCACTTGCATGAAGAGAACCTCTCCTTAACGCACGGCGCGGCGCAACTGATACTTGCGCACCGCCACGCTGTGTTCCTTGTAGGTCCGGGAAAAGGTATGGGTGCCGTCCTGTTTGGATACGAAGAATAAATAGTCGCTTTGCGCGGGGTACAAGGCGGCCTCGATGGCTGCCCGCCCGGGGTTGGCGATGGGTCCGAGCGGAAGCCCGCGGATCAAGTAGGTGTTGTACGGCGAGGGGGTCGTCAGGTGGCGCCGGGTGAGGTTGCCGTCGAAGTCCGGGATGCCGTAAATCACCGTGGGGTCGCTTTCCAGGCGCATCTTCTTCTTGAGGCGGTTGTGAAACACCGAGGCGATGACGGGGCGCTCCGCCGGAGCACCTGTCTCTTTTTCGATGATCGAGGCCAGCGTTACCACCTCGTGGACCGAGAGGTTGAGCCGGCCGGCCTGCTGGCGCCATGCATCGGGGAACTGGGCATCGAAACGTCGCACCATGGTTTCGATGATGGCTCGCGGGAGCACGCCTCTGGGGAAGTAATAGGTGTCGGGGTAAAGATACCCTTCCAGAGTGTCGGCGGGATGACCCAGGGCGCCGGCCACCGCGGGGTTGACGGCCAGTGCCTCGAAGGCGCCGGCATCCGCCAGTTCCAGGGAGGCGATTTCAGCGGCGATTTGGTGCAGGTTGTACCCTTCGGGGATGGTGAGGCGGTGCAGCATCACTTTGTTGTTCACCAGGGTGTCGAGCACCTGGACCGGTGTCATGCTGCTCACCAGGGCATACTCTCCGGCCTTGAGCCGTTTGTCTTCGCCCCGCAGACGGGCCAGAAACCGGAAGCGCTGTTGGCTGGTGATGATGTTTTGCTGCGCCAATGTGGCCGCAAGATGGTCGAAGGTTTCACCCGGTGCCACCGCGATGACGACAGGGGTGTCGTCCGTGCCGGCCGGGCGATGGGTGAAACGG
>JBAQGR010000861.1:0-2412 GCA_049287895.1 Desulfatitalea sp. | reverse complement strand
GACCGATGCCCGCATGATCGGCGAACTCGCGGCACTGGCCCAAGCAGCCGGCGGCGCCATGGCCGTGGCGGCGCTGCCCGAGAGCGTTTCCCTCCAATACCATAACCCGCGGACCCGCGCGACCGATATCTCCCATCGTATATTCGGGCGCATCCTCACACAGGGATGGCGCATCGCCAGCTTCTCGTCCATGACCGCCGCGTTGCCACCCGAGGCCGGCGAAGCGCCGGACCGGGACGCCGTGCCGCGGACGGCTGTGGCCGAGGCCCCAGCGCTGGAAGGGGGTGACGATCTGTTTGCGTTTCCCAAAGGCGCGCGGGCCGGCATCTTCTTTCACGACTTGTTGGAGCATTGGGATTTTCAGCGCAAGGATGCCGGCTATGGGGACCCACTGGTGGCGGCCAAGCTCGAGGCCCACGGCTTCGAAGCGCGCTGGCAACCGGCTGTCGCGCGGATGCTGGCGCGCCTGGTCCATGTCGGTCTGCCGACCCAAGTGGAGAGCGGTAGCTTTTGTCTGGCCCAGGTGCCGTCCAGTCGACGGGTCAATGAAATGGAGTTCTATTTCCCGTTGAAGAGGGTCGGCGGCGAAAAGCTAAAGCAATACTTTAAGGAAAGAGGCGGGGCGTTTTTTGCGGATACGGCCGGCCGCGCCTTGGAGCGATTGACGTTCGCCCCCATGCAGGGATTCATGAAGGGGTATGTGGATACCATCTTCGAGCATGCCGGCCGGTTCTATCTGCTGGACTGGAAATCCAACCACCTGGGCAACAATTGGGACGACTATGCGTTGCCGCGGCTGAGCGCGGTGATGGCCGAGGAGTACTATTTCCTCCAGTACCATCTCTACGTGGTGGCCCTGGATCAACTGTTGCGGCAACGGCTGCCGGCCTACGATTATCAAAGGCACTTCGGCGGCGTCTACTACCTCTTCCTGCGCGGCATCCAGGGACCTGGTGCGGAGACCGGGATTTACTACACGCTTCCGGATGGGGGGTGGGTCACCGCGTTGCGAGAGCTGTTGGTGGAACAATAAATCAGGAAGATATAAAGGAGAGCCTTGACCGCCGCGGATCTCGATATTCTCTATAAACGCGAGTTGATCGATGCCACGGATTGGACCTTTGCCCGCACGCTGCAGCGGTTGGGGCGCTGCGATGACCCCTGGGTGGGGCTGGCCGCGGCCCTGGTCAGTCGCGCTGCTGGAGCCGGGCATGTCTGCCTCGATCTGCAAACGCTCCAGCGGCAAGGGTTCCAGGGGGAGGGCGCGGAACATTTAATGCTGCCGTCCCTTGATCCCGACGAATGGCGCGCGCGTCTGATGGTCTGTGCGGCGGTGGGCGTACCGGGACAGTTCCGGCCTCTGATCCTCGACGGCCGACGACTCTACCTGCACCGCTTCTACACCTACGAGCGGGCGCTGGCCCGGGCGGTTTTGGATCGATGCGCCGCGGCAGCATTGCCCACCGATGAGACACGGTTGACGGAGGCGTTGGCAGTACTGTTCCCCGAGGGGGCCACCGACCAGCAAATGGCGGCCCGGCTGGCCGCTACCCACCTTTTCAGCGTCATCTCCGGCGGCCCCGGCACCGGCAAGACCTACACCGTGGCCAAGATCATCCTGTTGCTGCAAATGCTCGCGCCCCATCGGCCGCTGAAGATCTCTCTGGCTGCGCCCACCGGCAAGGCGGCGGCTCGGATGCAGGAGGCCGTCGCAGCGCTTTTAAAGCCGGCCAACGGAGGGCAGGGGAAGGACGCGGCAACGGTCCAGGAGGCCCAAACCCTGCATCGCCTGCTGGGATACTTGCCCTCCGAAGCCAGATTCCGGTACGATGCCGGGCATCCCCTGAGCGCCGACGCGGTCATCGTGGACGAAGCCTCCATGATCGATCTGGCCCTGATGCACCAGCTCATCCAGGCGCTCCCCAAGCAGGCGCGTCTGGTGCTGGTGGGCGACAAGGATCAGTTGGCTTCGGTCGAAGCCGGCGCTGTGTTAGGCGATATCTGCTACGGCGTTTCCCTGGCCCCGCGGCCGGAAGAGCGAGGGAGGCCCCTGGCCCGGCAGATCGCGGTCCTGGAACAGAGCCACCGGTTCGAGGCCCGCAGCGGCATCGGCGACTTAAGCCGGGCCATCAATGCCGGCGATGCGCCCCGGGTTTTGGCACTCTTGGCCGATGCGCGCTTGCCCGCCATCACTCTCCGGCCGCTGACGGATTGGGAGGCCATGGCCTCGGTTTTGGAAGAAGAACTCATGGTCGCCTTGGGGCCGATGTTCGACCACCCGGAGCCCGGCACGGCCTTCGCGCGGCTCAACCGCTTCAAAATCCTTACCGCCGTGCGCAAAGGCCCGTACGGCGTGGAGAGCATGAACCAGCGGGTGGAAAAGGCCCTGCGCCGGCAGGGAAGGATTCCGTC
>JBAQGR010000860.1:0-1604 GCA_049287895.1 Desulfatitalea sp. | reverse complement strand
CAAGGCAGATTGAGGCATATAGAAGATGCGTTTGCAATCTATATCCTTTTCGTCCCCCAATTAGACGTAGAATAAGGCGTCTATTCGGAGGACTAAACCATGTTGGACGAACGAAGATAAATCTTCGGGACGCGTTTGAGCAGTAAAGCACAAAGAACAACCTCCGCACTAAAAACCATTATTCGTCATACTGCATTAGGGCCATATATGGGCAAGGGCGCAAGATTAAAACGCACAAGAAGAGAGCAGTCGGTCGGCATCGCGGAGAAGATGACCCAACTGATGACGAAGAATTTTCAAAAGGAACTTCGCAATTCCGAGATCTGGGATCAGATGGTTGCGCAATTCGGGGAAGAAAAAGCCGAGCAGCTTTTAAAGGAGTGCAAAGCCGAAGTAAAACCGGGCGGCCAGTTCTAATGCACGCCGGTATCGTCCAGCGCATCTTTAACGATCACTTCGACGCATATAGGCGCACCATCGTATTGCATACTCGTGAAAGCTACGCGGCCTGGTGCATCATGACCTGCCGCACGGAAGAACAGGGCTATCATATCGATGCCTGCCCCAATGGCGATTACCAGGTCCGCGTTTACAACTCCTGCAAACATAGGGCTTGCCCGCAATGCGGGGCCACCGACAGCGAGCTGTGGCTGGAACGGCGCAAGGCCCAAGCCCTGGATTGCTCCTACTTTCATATTGTTTTTACCATCAGCCATTTACTGCATACCATCTGGCGCTTTAACCGCAAGATGTTCACAAATCTGATGCTGCGCGCCGCCTGGCACGGTCTGCGCGAGCTTTTATCGGACTTGAAGTATTTGCGGGCGACGCCGGGCGCCGTGGCGGCCTTTCAAAGCTGGGATGACGAAATGCACGCGCACTGCCACGCGCATTTTATTGTCAGTGCCGGCGGCCTTAATGCCGACGGCCGCTGGATCGACGCCAAGCCCGATTTTTTTCTACCAACGCCCGTATTGGCGGCCAAGTTCCGGGGCAAATTCCTGGCTTACCTGCGCGAAGGGTTTTCCAAGCTCACCCGCACGGGCCGGGAAAAACCCGAAGGTCAAGTGCTGCGAACCCCCAACGGCATGAGCATCCAGCAGTGCATGAACCTGCTCAACAAGCTGGGTCGTCAGCGCTGGCACGTCAATATCGAGCCGGCCTACGAACACGCCAACGGCGTTTTCAAATACGTCGGCCGCTATATCTGCCGCGGCCCGATCTCCGAGCGGCGCATCATCGGCTACGACGGTCAAAACGTCACCATCGCCTATGCACATCCGGAGAAGCTCGATCAACCGGCATTTACCCTGACCGCCCACGAGTTCATCCGCCGACTGCTCGACCACGTGCCGGAAAAAGGCAGCCATGTGATCCGATCCTACGGGCTGTTTCATCCAAACAGCATCGAAAAGCTCAATTTGGCGCGCGATCTCCTGGGCCAGCCGCCGCATGTACCGGTATCCAAGCCGGCCACGGTCCTGGAACTGCTATGCCGGATGTTTCCCGACCAGAAGATTGGCCGATGCCCCAAGTGCGCCGGGGAGCTGCGCACCATTTTCATATACCGAGGCGGTCAAGCCCCTCGCTGGAAGCTTGCCGCC
>JBAQGR010000859.1:0-2935 GCA_049287895.1 Desulfatitalea sp. | reverse complement strand
GAACAGGCAGCTTTTCTCCTCTTCCGGAATGTCCTCCGTCTGGCGCCATCCGGTCACCTCACCCGATGGTGCTTTGACGCCGCCGCTGAACATGCAGGTGGGAAGTTCTCCGGCATATGAACAGTGTTCGAACCAATCGACTCTCAGGGATAGCTTGTTTTGCGCGGGACGATCGGCCAGAAATACTGCGCCGGCGCCGTCGGAGAGCATCCAACGTAAAAAATCCGCGTCAAAGGCCTTTGTAGGTGTTTTCTCCAGGTCGGCCTCCCGGTCGCAATTGGTAGCGAAAAAAGCCGAGCGCATGAACGAGGATGCCAATTCCGATCCCGTGGCCACTGCGTTGCGACTGCATCCGGCGGCGATGTTGAGATAGGCGAATTTCAAGGCAGCCATACCGGACAGGCAGATGCCGCTGGTCGTAATTGCTTCGCAGGGCGGCATTTTCAGCTCACCCATGACCATGAGCGCATGTCCGGGAAAAAGAAGGTCCGGGCTGCCGGTGCCGCAGCAGAGGCATTCAATGTCGTCTAATTTGAAGCCGTCGTAAGGGCGCAATTGCCGGATGGCTTCTGCCGTCAATTGGGCGTTGGTATGGGTCAGGCGACCGGTCCGGGGATCGATGGCATAATATCGTTGCCTGATCTGGTTGTTGCGCAGTACTATCTTCTTTGTGCGTGATGGAAGATTATTGATTTTGCCCAGAATCGTTTCGATGGCCGAATTATCCACGGGTTCGTTGGGCATGAAGGAGGTAATATCGGTAATGTATACGCTCATATTTTTTCTATGGCCTTATCCTATGGATCGTTCTTTATCTGCTGCCTTCCGGGTCGAAAGTGTTGCCGGCATAATAGTCCGTCAATTGCTTTATCTTGTTGATTTTCAGCATACGAAGTAAAAATGAGAGCAGGGCTGCGATGGGTGACAATACAACGATGGCCGTCAATAAGTAGATGATGAACAGGGTCAGTCGTCCTCTGCGCGCCGGAGCACCGGGCCCGCCTTTATGGCGGATAAATTTCGCCCATAGGTTGAATATTTTGGCCACGCGCTGTTCGAAGAAGATGAAGGCTGGAATGATGGTCACCGCCCCGATTCGGTTCAACGCGATTTGAAGTCCGGCCCAGCGCCCTTCGGCCAGGGCGGGAAGCAACATATGGCCGAAGCGATCGGCGGCCATTATTTCTTGCTCGTCAACACCCGGTTTGGGAAAAATCTTTAGAAAACGGTCCTGACGACCGGTCATCATCCAAGCGGTAATTGAAACGATGCTCAACAAATTGGGCGCCCGATCCATGAGTACGATGTTGGCGGCCGGCCGGCCCCCTTGGCGCGCGATATGTTTTTTTACCCGCTCATGGGCATGCAACCACATATTCCGGCAGCCGATGATGGTGATCACCGGCCGGTTGCGCATCACGCGGGCCGCCTCCGGGCTCTGTAAAAATGCATTGATGGGGATGCTCGGAGAGAGGTACCAGACTTGATAAGCCAGAATAATGCCGTCGTAATGCGCTTCAGGGTCGAAATGAAACGGTTCGAGGCGGCACGGTATCTCCCGAACCGACTCCGGCATGGCATCGATAAAGGTCATCAGGGACCAGGGAAATGGATAGGGCGCTGCCGGTTGCAGCTCCTCGAATACAAGTTCGATTTGACCGCTATCGATGATGGGCTTCAGCAGCGAATTCAGAATCCGGGTCAACTGTCCGGATTGAGAGTAGTATACGACCAGAAACTTTTTCATGTCATCTTCTATAATCAGTTGTTTCCAGAACAATCGCCATTTTGATCGCGCGCCCTGAATCGTTCCCCGTATTTACACTGTGAAAATGGTGTAAATCTTATCAAATCGAACACTTTTCAATATCGAAAGGCGATCCAATTGTCAAACCACGAACCGCATTTTATGGGGTAAACCCAACCTTCGTGTCACCAGCTGCAAATCAAATATTGCACTCAAAAAAGCCGGGTTCCATTCCTCAATACAATTGATGCCTGTATTTTACGTGCGCTGCTCATAAAATACGTGCGCCGCTCGCATTCGCTCGTATTTTGCCTACGTGCGCTCATAAAAAGTCCCTTTTCCTTGTCCCCTGGGCTGGATCAGACCTACTTCAGTCATCTTTCGCAGCAGACGGGTTGCTTGAAAAAGGCCAATTCTGCATAAATCCGCCGCCTCCGCTCGCTTAATGGAGCCATGCTTGTCAATATAGCTGAGAACCATCTGTTCCTGCTGAATAGGGTCGAAGCCGGTTTGACGCACATATGCCGCCTTCAGGCCAGTATGACGGTACACCTTGGCGCTGAGGGTGTAGATGCGGCCGCGTCCGGCCCCATGGGCTTCCACGAGGCCCGCTTCCACCAGTTTTTCAAGGTTGGCACGAACCGCGGTTTCGGGTTTCTGTACAAAAACGGCAAGATCAGCAGTGCTCAGACGGCGTTCTTCACGCAAGCGGGAAAGAACAATCAGGCTGTCGATGGGCATGGCCCCACCGGTTTGGTCTTCGCCCTGCAGAATCAATTTGAGAAATTCGAGATCAGCCTCGCAGCTGGACATCTGGACAGTGACCGTGTGGGCATCCGACATGCCGTAATCCGGAGCGGGCCGGCCATAACGCAGCATACCCTCGTAGATGCGATCAATACCTCGCCCTGTGCGTTCGGCCAACCCGATACGTTTTACGATATCCGCCAACAGGGGATTGCGTGAGCGGGGTGCAACCACAAGCAGGTTCTGGAGGGTCACGCCTTCGACAAAACCACCGGGGTTGGAAATAGACAGCCCATCGTCATCAAGCCGGACGTGTACAGCTCCGAGACGTGAATAATCCCGATGAACCAGAGCATTGACGAGAGCTTCGCGAAAGGCGCGCCGGTCGAAGTTGGGGACAGGCACCCGAAACAATCCGACCTGAATTTCTTGCTCGCTGAC
>JBAQGR010000858.1:0-5486 GCA_049287895.1 Desulfatitalea sp. | reverse complement strand
TGGCCTCCCTGCTGGCCATCGCGGTGGATACCGACGAAGAGCTTGACTATCTGCGCAATTTGGCCCAACAACTGCGGTTGGATCAGGAGACGCTGGCAGCGATCCACCAGCAGGCTGGGGTGGATGTGATTTTCTAAAACGGTAAGGAGGATCCCATGTCTCAATGGTTTTTGAGCTATGACGGCAAGCAGATCGGCCCCCTGGATCAGGCCCAGGCCGCGGCCCATGCCCGCAACAACCCCAACGGTTTTGCCTGGCGCGAAGGCTTAGCCCAATGGCAGCCCATCCACACGGTCACCGAACTGACCACGCCGCAGGCGGTCCAGGCGCCCATGCCACCGCCGGCCGGTGCGTTGCGCAGGTCCGATGAGATCGACTTCAAAATCGTCGGCACCGAGATGCAATTTGTGGAATTAGAGCTCGATCCCGGCGAGAGCGCCCTGGCCGAGGCCGGCGCCATGATGTACAAAGACAGCCGGGTGGAGATGCAAACCATCTTTGGTGATGGTTCGGGCAGCGGTGGCAGCGGTTTCATGGATAAATTGATGGGGGCCGGCAAGCGCTTGCTCACCGGCGAGAGTCTCTTCATGACGGTATTTACCCATAAGGGGCAGGGCAAGGCCCACGTGGCGTTCGGCGCCCCCTATCCGGGTAACATCATCCCCGTACATCTGAAAGAGATCGGCGGGACCTTGATTTGTCAGAAAGATAGCTTTTTGTGCGCGGCCAAAGGGGTGTCGGTAGGCATTTTCTTCCAGAAAAAGATTCTCACCGGCTTGTTCGGCGGCGAAGGATTCATCATGCAGAAGCTGGACGGCGACGGCATGGTCTTCATGCATGCCGGCGGTACGGTGGTGGACCGGACCCTGCAGGCCGGTGAAGTACTGCACGTGGACACTGGCTGCATCGTGGCCCTGGAACCCAGTGTGCAGTTCGACATCCAGCAGGCCGGCGGGATCAAATCGGCGCTGTTCGGCGGTGAAGGACTCTTCTTCGCCACGCTGCAGGGGCCTGGCAAGATATGGCTGCAATCGCTGCCTTTCTCGCGATTGGCCGGCCGCATGTTGCAGGCCGCCCCCCGGCGCGGCGGCAGCAAAGACGAGGGCTCTATTTTGGGGGGGCTGGGCAATCTGTTGGGCGGGGATAATTGATGATAACGTTTGTCGGCAATCGAAGCGAGACCCGATGATAAGTTCCTCAGACTACTTGATGGAGAGCAAAGACGAGATCGAGCGGCTGGAGAAAAAGACCGACATCCAGGTCCTTCAGCAGCAGGCGCGCTGGGCCGGTATCCAGCCCGGCATGCGCGTCGCCGATATCGGCTGCGGGGCCGGCATTACCACCCAGGCGCTCTTTGAGCTGGTTCAGCCCGGAGGAACGGCGGTGGGTGTGGATTTGTCCGACGAACGCATCGCCCACTCCACCCACAAGTACGGCACCGCCGGATTGACCTTTGTACGGCACAATGTACTGGAACCGATAACGGGCCTCGGCGAGTTCGATTTTATCTGGGTGCGCTTTTTCTTGGAGTACCACCGCAGCCGCGCCTTTGAGGTGGTCCAGAATCTTGCACATATCATGGCGCCTGGCGGCATCCTTTGCCTGATCGATCTGGACTACAACTGCCTCAGCCATTTCAGCATGCCCGAGCGGTTGTTTACCGCCTTGCGCGGGATCATGCATAAGCTGGAAGAGACGGCCGATTTCGATCCCTACATGGGGATCAAGCTCTATTCGTTTCTCTACGATCTGGGATTTGAAGAGATCGACGTGACCCTCTCTTCGCATCACTTGATTTACGGCGAGCTCAAGGCCGTGGATGCTTTTAACTGGGCCAAAAAACTGGAAGTCGCGGTGTTGCGTTCCGGTTATGAATTCAGCGAGTTTGCGGGCGGCTACCAGGGGTTCGCGGAAGAGTTTCAGAAATTCTTTTCCGATCCCCGGCGCTTTTCCTACACCCCGGTGATCGCCTGCCGGGGGCGGCGGCCCAAGGCCCGCTAGCAGCGCACCCTGTTGACTTGCCCGATGGGAGAACATTGAAAACCATTCAGCGCGAAACCATGCCATGGAAGTAAATCTCTTGCCGCTCCGAAACCTACCGATTCGATTCAAGATGTTCATTACGTACTCCTTGCTTTTTACCGTTGCGATGACCATCGGAGGATGGATCATCTACTTTGAGGTGAGCAGGATCATCTCCGCAAATATTGAAAACGAGCTGACCAGCGCGACTACCACCATCCTGAATACAGTTCAGACCGCGGCCCAGGCCTCCATTAAAAACTATCTGCGGGCCGTGGCGGAGAAAAACCGGGATATCGTCGCGGCGTTTTATGCCGAGTACGCGGCGGGCCGGCTGACGGAAAAGGAAGCCAAGGCCGCCGCCCGAAAAGTACTGTTCAGCCAACCCATCGGTGAAACAGGCTATATCTATTGCCTCGATTCCAATGGAACCGCTATCGAGCATCCCCTCGCGTCGGTGGCGGGGGTCAATTTTTCAGGATTTGAGTTTATCGCCGAGCAAGTTCGACGCAAAGAGGGCTACCTGGAGTATGAGTGGCAAAACCCCGGCGATGCCCACCCTCGCTCCAAAGCACTCTACATGACCTATTTCAAGCCGTGGGATTGGATCATCTCGGTCTCTTCCTATCGGGATGAGTTCCGGCGGCTCATCAATATATCGGACTTCAAAGAGCGGATCATGGCGCTCCAATTCGGAAAAACCGGCTATTCGTATGTGATCGACAGCAAGGGGCAAGTGATTGTACACCCGTTTCTGAGCGGCGAACTATTCGGTGTGCAAGACGCAGATGGGCAATACATCATCCGGCAACAATGCGAGACCAAGAGCGGCAAGTTGATCTACAAATGGCGTAACCCCGGTGAAGCGGAATTGCGGAAGAAAATAGTCATCTACAACTATATCCCGGAGTATGATTGGATTGTGGCGGCTACCGGATACCTGGAGGAATTTTATGCTCCATTAAAAGCCATCCGCATAACGGTCATTACCACGCTGGTTGTCCTGCTGGCCATTGTGCTCGTCACGACCCTGTCGATCGCCGGCGGGATCACGCAACCCTTGCGGCAACTTGAAAAACAGCTCGCGGCGGGCGTCGAAGGCAATTTTACAGGCCGGATGAGGATCACCAACAGGGATGAAATTGGAAACCTGGCGGAATATTATAACGATTTCATGGATCGGTTGGAGCGTTATAGCCTGAAAGTCGAAGCCGAGGTGACGGAACGGCGCAAGACCGCCGAGGCACTGCAAAAGAGCGAGGAAAAGTACCGCACCATCCTGGAGAGCATCGAAGACGGTTATTTCGAACTGGATATGAAAGGGATCTTTGACTTTTTTAACGAGGCCATGACCCGCATCAGCGGATTCTCCCGCCAATCCCTGGCGGGAATGAGCTATGCGCAGATAACCGCACCGGAGGATGTCCAGCGGATATCTGAGGTTTTCGAACGCGTCAAGGAGAGCGGCGATTCCATACGGGCCTCTGATTGGGCCATCCGTCGGTATGATGGGACCCTATGCCGGGCGGAAACCTCCTTGTCGGTCATCCGCGGGGCCGGAGGAGGCATCGAGGGGGTCCGCGGGGTGCTGCGCGACTTGACGGAGAGAAGGGCCTCCCAGGAAGCATTGCGATTATCGGAAGAGATGTTCTCCAAGGCCTTTCGTTCAAGTCCCAGCGGCATTTTCGTTGCCCGGATCGCGGACCATCAAGTGATCAATGCCAATGACAGTTTCCTTCAACTGATCGGCCGCACGTATCGCCACGTGGTGGGCAAGACGCTGACGGAGCTCAATTTTTTCAGACATGCAGAAGATCTCCAGCGCCTGGTACTGGCCTTGCAGGAGCAGGGAAGTGTGCGGGACATGGAGCTGGCCTTCATTACTTCCGAAGGCGATGCGCGCACGGGCGTCGTGAGCGCGGAAACAGTCCGCATCTGGGGGGAAGCCTGTATGCTGTGCGCCATGGAGGATCTGACCGAAACCCAGCGCCTCGAAAGGGAGATCATCGATATCAGCGAAGCCGAACGCCAACAGGTCGGCCAATACCTGCATGACGATCTGTGTTCGCATCTGTTGGGGATCGAGGTGCTTCACAAAGTTCTCCAGCAGAAATTGAGCGCCAGCGGATATTCTGAACTGGCTGCCGTGGACAGAATCCGGGATCTGATCCGGGAAGCGATCGCCAAGACGCGCCGTATCTCCAGAGGGCTCTGTCCGGTCAATATCGCCGAGAACGGCCTCGAACTGATCTTGCGCGAGCTGTGCAGCGACATCCAGGAGATATACCGGGTGACGTGCAATTTCGAGCACGATCAGCACGTCCTCATGGAAGACACTTCGGTTGCGACGCATATCTATTATATTGCCCGGGAGGCGGCCTACAACGCCGTCAAACACGGCCACGCCGATACCATCACCCTGAGCCTCAAGAACCACGGCACTTATGCTGAACTACAGATTCGGGATAACGGCAAGGGCATCCCCAAAAGCCTCAAGCTCACGGGCATGGGTATCCGCATCATGCACTACCGCGCGCGGCGCATCGGCGCCGACCTCGGCGCCAAACGCATAGGGGATTCAGGCTCCCTGGTCTCCCTTTGCTTTCATTTTCCGGTAAAAGAGGTGTAAACCAGAGTATGCAAACACAGCATCCTGAAGGCATCGAACGCAAAAGGATTCTCATCGTCGAGGACCATCCCATCTTCCGGATGGGATTAGAAGATCTCATCCAACAGGAAAAAGATATGGTGGTGTGCGGCACCGCCGAAGATGTCGCCGAAGCCCGCAAGGCCATCGCCAAACTTGAACCGGACATGGTGATCGTCGACCTGTCGCTGAAGAGCAGCAACGGATTTGAATTGGTGCGCCAGATCGTTCAAGACAACAAGGAGTTGCCGATTCTGGTCCTCTCCATGCATGACGAGAGTGTGCATGCCGAAAGGTGTCTGCTCGCCGGTGCCCGCGGTTATATCAATAAGGAGGAGGCCTCCGAATCGGTCATCCGGGCCATCCGCCAAATATTGCGCGGGGAGATATTTCTCAGCGAAAAAATGATCTCCAATGTACTGAAAAAATTTAAGCACAGGCCAACCGATCTGGGCGTATCCCCCATTCAGAGCCTCTCCCCCCGAGAGATGGAAGTACTTTATCTCGTTGGCAAAGGATTGCGTTCCAGCGCCATCGCCAGCCGTTTAAACCTGAGCGTCAAAACCATCGGGACCCACAAAGAGCGGATCAAGGAAAAATTGGGACTCAAAAGCTCCCTGGAGCTGGTTCGCTACGCCATCGTTTGGATCGAAAAAGAGCCTTCGGAACAAAAACCGCCGGCCCAATAGGTAGTGTCCATCCAGGGATGAGATATTTTTGTCGAGTTCAAGGCGGACGAAAATTTTAACCGCAGGAATATATGGACATATTTCGAGGATTAAAATTTTCGCCCAACGCAGAAATCGGCAAAAATAGC
>JBAQGR010000857.1:0-5613 GCA_049287895.1 Desulfatitalea sp. | reverse complement strand
TCGCGGTACCCCGCGGCCCATCCGCGCCCCTGAACATCGCGGGCAGATCTTTGAGGGTGATGCGATCCTGGTCGCAAACGATCAACGCCCGTTCCGCCACATTGCGCAGCTCGCGAACATTTCCAGGCCAGGTGTATGCGCTAAGCGCCGCCATGGTCTCCGAGACAACGGTCGCCACCGGACGGTGGTTCTGCTCACCCAAACTCCGGAGCGCTGATTGGAAAAGGATGGGGATATCTTCCGGCATCGTGCGCAAAGGTGGCAATTTGATGGTCATCACATTGAGCCGGTAATAGAGATCCAACCGGAATGTCCCTTGGCGGATCATGCTTTCGAGATCCTGATTGGTCGCACTGATCAGCCTGAAATTGATCTGTCGCGGTTTTCCGCCACCGATGCGCTCGACCACCTTGTCTTGCAGCACGCGCAACAGCTTGACCTGCATGCGCGGCGGCATCTCGCTGATCTCATCCAGAAACAGGGTGCCATTATGAGCCAACTCAATTTTACCCACCGCGCCTCGGCGCCGCGCTCCGGTGAAAGCCCCCGGTTCATACCCGAACAGTTCGGCCTCGAACAGCTCGGCCGGAATGGCGCCGCAATTGATACGGATAAAATGGCCTGCGCTGCGTTGCCCGGCATCGTGAATGGCGTGGGCGAACATCTCTTTGCCGGTTCCCGATTCACCCGAAATGATCACCGAGGAATCGTTTTTGGCGGCTTTGCGGGCCAAGGCCAACGCCTCCCCAAGCCGCGGTGAACGACCGATAATGTGATCGAAAGTATAGTGCGCGCCGTGGCTCCGCTTGAGCTCGGACTTGTAGTAATCCAACTGCTTCTCCAGTCGCTCGATGCGCTGATAAAGCTCCTTTAGCTTTTGAGGACTGGAGAGCAATAGCTTTCCGGCTGCACCCACCACGCGTCCCGCCTTCACCAAAGGAATCCGTGCCACGATGCGTTCGCGCGCGTTGAGCACCAAGCTGCGGCCGATCTCGGCCTTGCCCGATTCGACGATGCGCAGCAAGTTGGAATCGGGGTTCACCTGGCTGATGTGCTGGCCGACAGCGCAGTCCACCGAGCCTTTTTGGATGCTCTCGTTCGATTCGCTCACAAATCGCACGACGCCTTCGGCATCTATCAGAATCAGGCTCTCATAGGGGTTGTTCAACAGAGCAAAGAGAAGATCGCTGGGGATATATTTGAGTTGGTCTTCCATCGGGGGGTGCGACTCCTTGGGCGCCACTCTCCTTCTTTATGCGAAGCGCGCCCCTGCCGTCAATGGGCCGGCGTCCGGTCAAGACGGGCACAGTCAGGATGAAGGAATGTGGGCTTGCGCACCCCCTTGGATGTTTGCGCCGGTCCGCTTAAGGTCAGAATGTGCCCAGAAAATGCAAAGGCATCCGAATCTCTCCGGATGCCTCTAAAGCAACAACGCGACGGGCAGGGAATAGTCCTGCGCCAACAGCGCGGTGGGTCTACTCGATCACGGATACCGAGGTAACGTTAATCATCGGCTTGCCAGTACCTTCATCGATGGTACCGGTCACTTTAACATTTTTTCCGACCAAGGCGTCCAACTCTTGGCCTGCGATCATGAAATTTCCCGCATCGCTGAACAGAGCGATGCCCTCTTCGGTCTTCACGATAGTACCGCTGATCTCTTCAGGCTGGGCGACCGCTTGCGCGGCAGGCGCCACAGCCGTTTGCGGCTGTTCGGTTTGGGCCTGGACAGCAGGCGCCTGCACCGGTGCCTGCGCTGCGGGTTGCACAACCGGCTGTACCTGCTTTTGCTGGGGAGCAGCGGCCTGCTGTTCGGGGCTTTTTTGCGAACAGGCAACCATCAGGGTCAAGGACATAGTCAGAAGAATCGCCAATTTCATAAATGCTTTCATACTTCCCTCCTCTTAGGTTCAAGTATTAAAAAATACGGATAAATTTCTCCGCACACCTCATATCCTCTCGACAAACAAATCGACAAGGCCATCGCCTATCTGATCTTCATATCCGTGGACGAGAATCGATATCAGCAAAGAACAGAATCATGTGCTTGGGCTTGAGCAGTTGCTGGCAAGTCCTTCAACGGATAGCAAGATGGGTGCCATTCATTAACTATTTGACATATCAATGAGTTAATACGCAACCCCCCTATTGGCCGTGGGATTGGTTTCGCTTTTTGCGCTCAAATGCCGCTAAATACCTTTTTTGTAGACCCTTCTCCCGGGCGGGGCCCACCCAAATTCTTGAAGAGATGTGATCTCTATCACAGACATATGGCTCCGTAAAGCAGATTATTGCATCGTATTTTCAGCTCTTCTGGCGGGGTGCCAAACAGGTCGAAATTGCACCCCCGGAACGGGATTCATTGCACCGCACTCCCAACAAAAGGACAAAACCATGCCCAAAGAGCTTGAGCAATTGGATACCGAAGAGCTGGCACTCCTTTCGGAGTCCATTGAAAACAACGCTCAGAAAATGTCGGCCCTGCTCTTCCCGGATTGCCCTGCCGGGACGTCATCGGTAATGCAAAAGATCGGCGAATGGGCCGTCAACCGCAAAGTAGTGTTGGACAGCATGGCCAAAGGCAGCCCCCATATCGCCGTGGTGTTCGACAAAGTGTGTTATCGCATCTGGCAGCAACTGCCGGGGTATGCCCAGGGTATTAAAATAGATGTCAATCCTGGCGAATGGATCGATGAGGAGCACGACCGGGCCTCTACAACCACCCGCTCTTTATAATGGTCTGCCGCCACCGTCCAGTCAGACGGCCGACGCCGCAGCCCCATCGCGCGGTAAAAATTAATCAGAGCAGACGACATCGTGGCTTGACACCCATATATCACGGTGATAGTTAGGACGCCTTGTGTCGGGGCGTGGCGCAGTCTGGTAGCGCACTTGAATGGGGTTCAAGGGGTCGGAGGTTCAAATCCTCTCGCCCCGACCAACAAAAACAAAAAAAGCGGGTTGGCCATCGGCGGATCCGCTTTCTTTTTTGCGCCTTTTCCATTTGAAAACAAAACTTTTTTCAGTTATTTGAATAAGGTGTTGCCCTTATTGTCGAGGCACTCCCCAATACTACCAACCTGGAGCGAGGATGCCCATGAAAAAAGCCTTTCCTTTAACATTGTTCGCCCTTGTCAGCATGGTCGCCGGCTTACGGGTCATTTCGGTTTACGCCGGCCAAGTGGTCCCACCGGAGACAAAGCAATGGGCCAGCCAGACCGTGGCCCAGGAAAAACAACTCAACACCGTGACCAAACCCAACTCCGTGGCAGTGCTCTATTTCCAGAACCCGTCCGACCAGCCGGAATTAGCGCCACTTCAGAAAGGCCTGACGATCATGTTGATCTCCGACCTGGCGAAGTTGGATGTGGTAACGGTCATCGAACGGACCGAACTGCAAGCCCTGGTTGAAGAGTTGGGCTTCGGCCAATCCGGTCTGGTGGATGCCGACAGTGCACCGCGCGTGGGACGGTTGCTGCAAGCCCAATATCTGGTCGGTGGTGTGCTGAACAGCGATTCGACGCGGCAATTAAGTATTAAAGGGGAGCTGCTGGATGTTGCTCCCGGGAAATCAGCGGGTCGCCTGGCGGCCAAAGGGAGTACGGAACAGATATTCGATCTTGAGAAGCAATTGCTCGGTCAAATCGTCACTGCTTTGAAATTGGAATTGACTCCCGATCAAAAAGCAGCACTGAGCAAGCCCATGAGCCGCGATCGCGAAGCGCTGATGGATCTTTTTAAAGCTGTTGACGCCGGAGATCATCAGCAATTCGACCAGGCGGAGCAGCTCTACAGCAGCGCCTTGCGGCGCGACCCCAATTTAGCCCTAGCCAAAGATTCGCTGGAAGAGCTCAAAACCTTCAGAGTTGCTCAGGCGCAAGGCATCGCGGGGGCCAAGCAAGAAGGAGCCACCCCTGGGGAGAAGAGCTCCGAAAATCTTGAGCAGCGTGCGCGCCTGCTACGATCCACGCGCCAGAACACCTCCTTTACGACCGATCTCAAACCAGCGACGCCGGTCAGTCGGGTACCGTCTCCGGCGGCAGTGGAACCCAGGGAAACACGTTCGCCATAGCAAGACCGATACTTGCTTATCACCTATCGGTTCAGCAAGAACGCCTGTTTATGCATCGGGCGCTCAAAGGCCAACGCGAACCCATTTTGACCACCGCGGGTCTCTATGAAGAAAGGATCCTTGCAATGCGCACTGGTAGATTCGGAATTCTCATCATTGCTTTCACCTTCCTTATAGCTGCATCGGCCAGCGCAGCCACCTATGGACAAACCGGTTTCCAAATCGATTGGTGGCGTGGGGAAGATGGTGCCAAGGGAGTGCAATACTTTATCCCCATTGAGGCCGGCGGCGATATAGAGCAATTCAGTTTCAAGGTACTGACGGCCCAAGTTTACAACCGCATCGACCCGGACGACCGACCGATGCGCAAGTTTGAAGGTTTTGTCGATACGCGCCTCAATCTGGCCTATGAGCTGGTCAACCAATGGCCGGTGGACCTTCTGTTGGCCTTGGACTTCAATCTGCCCACCGGCAAAACCGGTTTGACGGCCACGCAGGCCATCAGCATCTCCGACCCGGACAAAGTCACCATCACCCGGATGGGCGAGGGTTTCAATACCAACCCCAGCCTTTCACTTCTCAAACAATGGGACGCACTTTTGGCCACGGTGGGTGTCGGCTACATTTGGCGGGGCGAATACGATGCCACCGACGAACTCACCGATTACGATCCTGGTGATGCGCTCAACCTGACGGCTGAAGTGGATTACAATTTCAGCCCACGCTGGTTGGGCCGCCTGTTCGGGTCATACACGCGCTTTGACACGGACCAACAGGACGGGGAAGATTTCTACGAACCCGGAGATGTGTCCACGATGGGGGCCGGCCTGAACTACCCGCGCGCCCAGTGGGAGTTGGGCGCATCGTTCCAGGCGATTTTTAGGGATACAGAGAAGCGGCAGGATTGGTCAGGAGTTATGCTGACCGAAGAGCATAACTCCTATGGAGATGAATGGATCGCCGGGATCAACGGCCGCGTGCAGCTCAGCGACCGCATCGATCTCAAGGCCTGGGCGCAATATAAGTACATCGCGGCCAATGACTACCCGCCAGAGGACTATGTTTACTATCAAAGCAATCGGGAAAAGAGCAGCCTGGGGGCCGAGTTGGCTATGCGCCTGGCCGCTCACTGGGAGGCCGGTCTTCGGCTTCAGGGGTATTCCATGCGCGTAGGAGATTACGAAAGATACTATGGCGTAGACCCCGGTGCGGACTTTGACGGAGGGACGGCGGCACTTTGGATAACGGGCCGATTTTAACACCGCCATTCCGACAGAGGGCTATGGCATCATCAACGCGGCGGCCGCCTCATCGGCGGCCCGCAACCATTCGTTCAGATCCGCGGCGGTGGCCGTGCCGCTGGCGGTCTTTAGGATCTTGCCACTGGCCACATCCACGCGCCGCAGATCCAAACGCAGTTGCTTGCCAATGACTTGAAAAGCGCCAAAAATCATCTGTTGCGCGCCGATGATCCGACCCAACCGCAGGCGGGTCTCGGGGTCGGCCAGATCCGAACTGCCCAGATGGAGCTCTTCGATGGC
>JBAQGR010000856.1:0-2486 GCA_049287895.1 Desulfatitalea sp. | reverse complement strand
TGCCCCAGCCCCGTCCCGTTGAGCGAAACTGAAACGGCGAAGCAATATATTCCCATGGAACTGGTCTACACCAAGCTGAATAGTGCGCGCTTCTTCGGTCACTTGGAGCTGGCCAACCAGTTTTCGCGCGCCTTGAGACGCGCGCGCATCGATGTTCTTTTCTCCCAGGGATTTCATCCGATGGCGCGGATCTCTTTCGATGATCCTCTGCCATTGGGGATGGAGAGCCAGGCCGAGCGTCTGTGGCTCAAAGTGGCCGAACCACTCACCTGCCAAACCGTGCTGGAGCGGATGGCCGGGCAGTTGCCCGAAGGCATCGAAATCGTTTCGTGTCGCGTGGTTGCCGACAAGAGGCCCAAGGCTGCGACCGTCCAGGATCGGTATCAACTTTTTTTCCCGGAATCGGTCGAGGAGGCGCGCCTTTTAGAACAATTCAGAGCGCAACCCAGCTGGCCCTATGTCCGTGCCAAAGGTACGGGCCCGCGCCATGAGGTAGATCTGAAAACGGTCGTAGCGCTTCTGGAACGGAGCGACAGCGGTTCACTGCACATGGAGATCCGCAAAGCAGGCACCATCACCATTCGACCGGTCGATGTGTTGCGCAGCGTGCTCCTTCTACCGGAAGCATCGCTGGCCACGGTTCGGACGGTCAAGCTTAAAGCGGGGCAGGCTGTTCAAGAGGGTTGACAGCCATCGCCGAAAACGGTAGCGTTTAAATTCAAACAAATGAAAACATTATAGAATATGGCACATAAGAAAATTATCATCAACGACATGCCCCACGAAACCCGCGTGGCTCTGGTGGAAGAGGGCGACATTGCCGAACTGTTCATTGAGCGCCAAGGCTCATCGGACAGCTCGGGCAATATCTATAAAGGACGCGTCCAGCGGGTTTTGCCTGGCATGCAGGCCGCTTTTGTGGATATCGGGCTCACCCAAGCCGCTTTTCTTTATGTCAACGATATCAAGACCGACAATTACGAAGACATTGAGGCGGCCTTCGGGGAAAGTGTGGACGAACGCTGCGGCGCATCGGGAGAAAGCCCGCCCCATGCGTCCATGTCTCGGAGTGCGGAGAAGAGCGCCCCCAACATCGTCGATCTCATCACCGAAGGTCAGGAGATGCTGGTGCAGGTTGCCAAATCGCCCATCGGCACCAAGGGCGCGCGTATTACCTCCTATATCTCCCTTCCGGGGCGCTTCCTTGTACTCATGCCCACCTCCAACCATATCGGCGTGTCCCGCAGAATCGAGGATGAGGCCGAGCGGCTAAGGCTCAAGGAGATGGTTAGTGAATTGCGCAAAGACCACCTCGGCTACATTGTGCGGACTGCCGCCGAGGGGGTCGGACCCGAAAAAGTAACCCAGGAGATGGATTTTCTCAAGAACCTGTGGGCCGGTATCCAGCGCAAATACCAGAGCGCGCCCGCACCTAGCCTAATCCACCAAGAACTCGATATCAGCCTGCGCGCGGTGCGCGACTTGCTGGTACATGAGGCCGAAAAGCTGATCATCGATTCGCGCAGTGGCTGCCAGGAGATCCTCTCCTTTCTTGACACCTTTATGCCCAACCTCAAGGATAGCGTGGAGCTCTATGAAGGCAGTGAACCGATATTTGACGCCTTTAACCTGGAAGGCGATATTTTCAGAGCATTGAAAAAGAAAGTGTGGCTAAAATCGGGCGGTTACATCGTTATCGAACATACAGAAGCCTTGGTGGCCATTGATGTGAACACGGGTCGTTATGTGGGCAAGCACAATTTGGAGGAGACAATCCTCAAGACCAATCTCGAAGCGGTCAAGGAGATCGCTTACCAAATCCGGCTGCGTGATATCGGCGGTATCATCATCATCGATTTCATCGACATGGAGAAAAAGACCAACCAGGAAAAGGTGTTCAACGCCCTCAGCGAAGCCTTTACCAAGGACCGCAGCAAAACCCATATCCTGCCCATGTCCGATATGGGTCTGATCCAAATGACCCGCAAACGGATTCGCAAACCGCTCACGCGGCAACTCTGTGAGGCGTGTTTTTACTGCGAGGGTGAAGGGCAGCTGCTCTCCGCTAAAACCATCTGCTACAACATCCACCGCGAGATCTTGCGCAATGCACGCGATTTGATGGGAGCCGGCCTGACCCTGAAAGTCAACCCGCAAATCGCCGAACTGTTGCTCGGCGAGGAGAACCAGATCATCGTCTCCCTGGAAAAAAGCATCGGCCGGCAGGTCACTATCTATCCGGAAAATCGGTTTCATTTAGAGGAGTTCGACGTTTTGGAAACCTATGGAACGACACGTTGAGCGCCAGAGGCGATTTAAATATTGACAACATTCAGAGCTTGGAGTTAAGGTTGCGGTTTGAACAAGCGACCGGCTGTGCTAACAGGTCGAAATTTTTCGAGAATTAAGGGGCGCCGACCCGTATCCCAATAGTAAATGCGATAATAAGGGAAGAGAACAATGAAACGAACGTATCAACCGAGCAA
>JBAQGR010000855.1:0-1952 GCA_049287895.1 Desulfatitalea sp. | reverse complement strand
TCTCCAGGGTGTGTAAATTCTCCGTGAGCCAGCGCCGGTAGGGCTGACGCCCGCTCACGGCCGCCTTGATCTCTTCATCTTCGATGATGCGGCCGGCCTCCAGATCGGCCAGGAACATGCGGCCGGGCCGCAGGCGGCCCTTGAGCTTGACCCGCTCGGGCGCAATGGGCAGCACGCCGGTTTCCGAGGCCAGCACCACCAAGCCGTCGTGGGTGATAGTGTAGCGCGACGGGCGCAGGCCGTTGCGGTCCAACACGGCGCCGATGAGGCGGCCGTCGCTGAACGGCACGGTGGCCGGGCCGTCCCACGGCTCCAGGCTGCACGCATGGTATTCGTAAAAGGCGCGTTTGGCCGCGGGCATGGTGTCGTGGCGCTGCCACGCTTCGGGAATGAGCATCATGATGCAGTGGGGCAGGCTGCGGCCGGCGTGATAGAGCAGCTCCACCACACTGTCCAGGGCCGCCGAATCGCTCGACCCGGGCCGGACGATGGGCAGCAATTTGTGCATGTGCTTGCCGAACTTCTGGGAAGTAAAGAGCGCTTCCCTGGATTTGAGCCAGTTGAGGTTGCCCCGCAGTGAATTGATCTCGCCGTTGTGGGCGATGAAACGGAAGGGATGGGCCAGGGCCCACGCCGGACAGGTGTTGGTGCTGTATCGCTGGTGGACCATGGCCAGGGCGCTCTCCATGGTCGCGTCGCTCAAGTCGGTGAAGTACCCCCGCAGCTGGTGGGCCACGAACATGCCTTTGTAGATGAGCGTCCGGCTGGAGAGGCTGGGAATGTGAAAATAGCCCCCCTGGGCCAGTCCGGCCTGGGCCACGGCCTTTTCCGCCTGGCGCCGGATTAGGAACAGGACCCGTTCGAAGTGATCCTGATCCTGGATCGATTTGGCGCAACCGATGAAGATCTGATGAATCTCCGGCTCCACGTGGCGCGACAGGGGTCCGAGCACATCGCTCGCCACCGGCACCTTGCGCCACCCCAGCACCGTCTGGCCTTCCAGGCGCACCATGCCTTCCAGTTTTTGCTTGCAGCTCTCCTGCTGCTGCATGTCCGGGGGCAAGAAGACCAGACCCACCGCGTAGCGGCCCGGGCCCGGCAACGGGATGCCTTCGTCCTTGCTCACGGCGCGCAAAAAGCGGTCGGGCATCTGCAGCATGATGCCGGCGCCGTCGCCGGTGTCGGCATCGCAGGCATAGGCGCCCCGGTGGGCCAGATTGAGAAGTATTTGCAGGCCCTGGTCGACGATATCGTGGGAGGGGGTGCCGTTGAGGCGGCATACAAACCCCACGCCGCAGGCATCGTGTTCGAAGCGCGGATCGTACAAGCCAATGGCGGCGGGTGCGCCGTCGCTACGGTCAGAGCGGGTCGTCATCTTCGCGCCGAGTCCTCTCAACCCTTATGCATTCGGCATGTCGTCCGGCAGATCGGCGTTGGTATAGACCTTCTGCACATCGTCGAGATCTTCGAGCGCCTCGAGCAAGCGGACCAGGCGCTCGGCGGTTTCGCCTTCCACCGACGTCATGGTCTGGGGCACCATGGTCACTTCGGCAGCCACTTGGGTGATGCCTTTTGCCTCGATGGTGGCTTTGACCTCTTCGAAGGTATCGGGATCGGTGATGATTTCAAAGCTGTCACCGTCGTCGCGCACGTCCTCCGCGCCCGCTTCCAGGGCGACCTCCATCAAAACATCCTCGGCCACGGAACTCTTTTCCACGACCATGTACCCTTTTTTCTTGAACATCCAGGCTACGCAGCCGCTTTCACCCATGTTGCCGCCATGCTTGGCCAAGGCGTGGCGAATCTCGGAGACGGCGCGGTTCTTGTTGTCGGCCAGCGAATCGATCAACACCGCCACGCCGCCCGGACCGTATCCTTCGTAAGTCGACTCTTCGTAGTGCACTCCTTCGAGTTCGCCGGTTCCCTTTTTAATGGCCCGCTCGATATTGTCC
>JBAQGR010000854.1:0-9111 GCA_049287895.1 Desulfatitalea sp. | reverse complement strand
ATCGGAGAGAAGACCCGGTCTTCATAGAGCCGTTTTCCGGTGCGCGTGGTGTGGCGCCGCATGACCGAACTGCCTGTCTTTTCGGTCAACACCTTGGTGAAGGGACACACTTTGTTGGGGCAAGCAAGGCCGCCGTAAAACACTTCATGGCAGTGCTTGCCGACGATTTGGTCCAGCGCGACCCCGTGTCTTTGGAGAAAAACCTGGTTGGCCGTCAGGATGGCCTTGTCGGGTTTGAGAATCAAGGTGGGGAACGACAGGCTATCGAAAACCCGCAAGCGCCAATCCAACTCCTCGAAAAGTCTCTCGTTCATTTTCGTACCGACTTTGGTATCTCAAAAGCCGCCATCAGCAGCGCCTGGGTTTTACCGCCCCATCCGGCCGGAACCACCAGATAGATGGTGGCCACCGAACAGACCACTCCCAGCAGCGGCACCGGCTCCTGGGCCAGGGCGCGGTAGGTAAAGTCCATGATGCCATATCGGTCACCGAAATGGGGGCCGTGAAAACAGATCACGTCCGCAGGCGTTTGCGATAGTGCTGAAGCGCTCTGGTCCGTTGCACTCATAGGCTCGCCGAAGGTCGGCATGCGACCCCAGGTAGCAGCGTCGCATAACAGGAAAAGCTTTATCTGCCCTGGCGTTTCCTGCTGAAACCACACCAGGCGGAAGCTGACTTCATTATCGGCCATCGACTGGAGCATCCAGCCCCAGGAGGCCACCCTGTCTGCCGGCAGGTCAATTTGATGCAACCCCAGGCCTTCGAGCAGGTTGAACCCGTAGGTGCGGATTTTGGATTCCCAATAGACGGCGATGGTTTCCATTTCCTAAGCTCCCGCGGGCCGCCATGGGACACCGGCCCGATCCGTGGGTCGCCAGGGCGCCTTTATCTCGAAATCCATTCTTGGCGCACTTTGAACTCCGGCCGCATGGGCGCTGGATCGCGCGGCAGAGACATACACCCCCGCAGAATCGTGGCTGCTTTTTCAAGGGCGTCGAAATCGATGACAAATGTCAAGGCCGAG
Organism: Desulfatitalea sp.; assembly: GCA_049287895.1. Lineage (GTDB taxonomy): Bacteria > Desulfobacterota > Desulfobacteria > Desulfobacterales > Desulfosarcinaceae > Desulfatitalea. The sequence goes on along the minus strand of JBAQGR010000854.1, from coordinate 8,087 downwards.
ATAGACGATGCCAGGCCGTGGATCGTGATCCCGCTGTCGCTCAACGCCGCCAAGGCCACGCCCAGCACCTTTAAATTGGCCTGGTGCGGATAGAGGGAGAGCAGTCCCACGGCGGGACCGAACCGGATCGCCCCGCTGAGTTCCGTATCTTGGACGATCCATGTCTCGGCCTTGGCCTGATCAGTGGGGTCGATACAGCACAGAGCCGGCTGTGAAGCGCCGACGCTGGCCGTGGTCATGTAGGCGATGTTCACCTGAATTTCGGCTATCATTCGACAAGCCCTGGAGATCAAATCCGTGGATCCCTGGGGGGCCCGCACCCATATGGGGATAAGTGCCTCGCTCATTTTCAGGCCATTGATAGAAAACTTTTCCTGCATCGCACCCATCGAATCGTACCACTCATCAGACCCGGCCATTCGTGCTCACGCGACGAAAGGCCCCACGGGGAATCATCAAAAACTTCCCGCCAAGGTGCAAAGAGCGCCAAGAGACGTGGCACTTCGCGCTCTTTGCACCTTGGCGGGAAATCGAACACTTACACGTGTACCGCCCCCGCGCCGGATCGCGGGAATGGGACCAAGAAGTTCATTTCTGCCAGGATCGGCAAGGCGGCGCCTGCGGTTACCAGCCACAGGCCGGTACAAAAAAAAGCATCGCAGGTACGGCATCGGCACGGGGCCGTTGGATCTGCCCCGCGCTCTTGACCGCTATGCTATTATGGGGCTCCCGGCCGCCCGATCCATTCGAGTCGCTCTTCTACCGCAGGTTGTCCGCCACGATCTCCATCAACTTGTCCAGATCGATGGGCTTGGGAATGAAGTCGTCGGCCAGGGTGTTTTTGCCGTCCATATGAGTGTAACTGGTGTTTTTTACGGCCTCGGCCACCGCGGTCAGCAGCACCACGACGATATCTTTGTAGGCCGGATCATTTTTGATCTCATTGCAAAGGACATAGCCGTTCTTCCTGGGCATCATGACATCCAGAATGATCAGCGCCGGCCGCTCCTTTTTGATTTTCTCCCAGGCTTCCACGCCGTCGTAGGCCTTGGCGACCCGATACTTTTTGCTCTCCAGCTTCATGCTGACCGACTCGACCAAATCGGGATCATCATCGACGACCAATATCAATTGATTGCTGCTCATTGTGTTGGACCTCCTTGATTATTTTGTCAGGCTGTTCAGGCTGTAGATTTTCGGTTAGGGCTGTCGTCTTTTGCAAATCCAGTTGAAGATATATCAAATTCACTCACCGGGCGATAGCCGAAAATCTCGGCTGAACGCGTTTTTTGCCATCCACCCGCCTGCAGCCGCCGTCTGCAATCCTATCCAGCTATAGTGCAGGCCGCGGATAGAGGCCGGATCGTTTGACGATTTCGGGTACCGCCGATTCCCATTCGATGGCCATGATATGAATACCGGAAACGCCTTCGATGGACAAGATCCGCTGGATCGATTCGACACAAATATCGATACCTTCCTGGGCCTGTTTTTCCTTGGGCGTCTTGGCCATGCGTTCTACGACATGGTCGGGCACATCCATGCCCGGCACCTTGTTCTTCATGTAGCGCGCCGCGCCCACCGACTTGATGGGGGTCACACCGGCCATGATGTATACCTCTTTATGCAGGCCGCGATCCCGAACGCCCTTCATCCACTGCTCGAACTTATCAATATTGAAGATGCACTGGGTCTGGATGAAATCCACGCCGGCCTTCACTTTTTTAGCCAAACGCGCCACGCGCAGTTCGAAAGGGTCGGCAAAGGGATTGGCCGCGGCCCCGATGAACATCTTGGGCGGACTTTGGATGTCGGCGCCGCCCTGGAACTTGCCCTCGTCGCGCATTTTGCGCACCATCTGGATCAGTTGGATCGAATCCAGGTCGAAGACCCCCTTGGCCGTGGGGTGATCGCCGAACTTGCAGTGGTCTCCGGACAGGCACAGCATGGTATTGATGCCGTGGGCGTAGGCCGACAGAATTTCGCTCTGCATGGCCAGACGGTTGCGGTCGCGGCACACCATTTGCAACAATGGCACCATTTCCATCTGCTTCAAGATGAGGCTGGCACCGAAGCTGGACATGCGCACCATGGCGGTCTGGTTATCGGTGATGTTGACCGCATCCACGTAGCCCCTGAGCAGTTCGGCCTTCTCTTTGACTTTTTCCACAGAGGTGCCTCTAGGCGGACCGCATTCCCCCGTCACCGCGATTTGACCGGACTTAAAGACTTTTTCCAACACGCTTTCTGTTTTCATTGTGCCAAATCCTCTCTCACGATCTTACGAGGCCCGCCGCCCCTTTCCGTGCTCCAGTCCTTTGCCATGATGATATCTTCGTACCGATCTTGGATGCCCAGCTCCTTGAGCCGGTCCCAGATCAGTTGCCAGACGCAGTCGATCTCGTTGCTCACTTCGCACTTGCCCTTGACCGATCCGCCGCAGGGCCCGTTCATCAGGTTCTTGGAGCAGCGGGCGATGGGGCAGATGCCACCGGTGAGGCCCAGCAGGCAGTTGCCGCAGCCATGGCAACGCTCGGCCCAGACGCCCGGGCGTTCCGAAGCACCCATGAACTTGGTGTTGACGGCCGGATAGACCCGTTTGGCTTTGAAACGCCGCACCACTTCCTGCACGCCGCAACCGCACGCCATGGAGACCACGGCATCGGCTTGGTCGATAAAAGGGGCCAGTTGTTCCACATACTCCGGATCGCACTGCCGTTCCAGGGTCATTTCGCGGATGTCGATATTCTTGCCCCGTTTCATGAAATCCATTTGCAGGGCCGAGGCCAGGGTGGCCACCTCTTTGCGACCGCCGGCCGCGCAGACCGTCACGCACTCGTTGCATCCCACCAGCAGGATACGCCGACATGAGTCGATGCTGTCGATGATCTCCGCCAACGGTTTTCGTTCAGCTGTAATCATGGTCTTCTACTCTCCTTTATTTGGCCTTTGCGACCTTGCCTTTTGCCTTCCGGACCGGGAGGCCGGCGCTAACGGGGTTGGGTCCCAATTTGCGAATCTCTTCGGTAAAGTCATTGGCGATCTGAGCGAAGCGCATGCCCATACCGGCAGACATGGTCACCATCGACAAACGTTCCGCCTCAATGCCGATCTCTTCCAGCAATTTCTTCACGAAAGTCACGCGCCGGCCGGCTTTGGTGTTGCCGTTTTTAAAATGGCAGTCGCCGTCCAGGCATCCGGCTACCAATACGCCGTCGGCGCCCTTTTCCAACGCTTTCATCATGTGGATCGTATCGACCTTACCGCTGCACGGCACCCGCACGATTTTCACGTTGGCCGGGTAGCTCAAACGCATGCTGCCGGCCATGTCCGCGGCGGTATAGGCACAGTAGTGGCAACAGAAGGCCACGATGACGGGTTCGAATTTTTCCATCAGGCTATCCTTTCCAACAATCCTTCCAGCTTGGCCAGAATCGGTTCGTCTTCGAAACATGACAACTGAATCGCCTTGGCCGGGCACTCGGCCGCGCAAATGCCGCACCCGTGGCACTTGGCCGGATCGATTTCCGATTGGCGATTCTCGTTGATAAACGGCACGTGGTAGGGGCAGGCCCGCACGCAGGCCAGACAGGTGGCGCACTTTTCGCCTTCCACCCTTGCCACCACCGCCCCCAGGTTGATGGTTTTCTGGGCCAGCAGGGATTGCACGCGACCAGCCACGGCCTGGGCCTGGGTGATGCTTTCGCGAATGTTGCGCGGTGAATGGGCTGTGCCGGCCATGAAGAACCCGGGCACCGACATATCCACGGGTTTGAGTTTGACGTGCTCTTCCAGGAAGTGGCCGTCTTCCGTGCGGTTCAGATGGAAGATGGCGGCCAGATCTTCGGTGCTTTCATCGTCGGCCAGCAGACCGGTGCTCAAGGCCAGACGGTCGGCCGTGATCTCCACCGGACGTCGCAGAATGGGATCGGTAAATTGTACCGTCACCTGGGCTCCGGCGGCTTCGACCTGGGGCGGCGTTTCGACCTGGTAACGCACGAAAATGACGCCGCGCCGGCGCGCTTCAATGTAAGCGTCTTCGCTGAACCCGTAGGTGCGCATATCGCGGTAGAGCACGAAGATCCGCATCTCGGGGTTGCGATCGAGCAGCCGCAGGGCGTTTTTCACGGCCGTCTGGCAGCAGATACGCGAACAGTTGGGGTTCTCCGGGGTCCGGGAACCGACGCATTGGATCATCACCAGGCTTTGCCAATCTTTGACCGGCGCGGATGGATCTTCGAGTAGGTTGTCCAGGTCGAGCTGGGTCATGACCGCCTTGTGACGGTCGAGCAAGTATTGCTTGGGCCGATGGGCCAGAGCGCCGGTGGCCAGCACCGTGGCGCCGTGCACAATCTGGCGGTAGTACATGCGCGGGCCGATCTGGAAACCGGTGGTAAATTTGCCGGGCATGCCGCTGTGATCCACCACGATGGCGTTGGTGATCACTTCTATGAGAGCATGCGACTGGGTCTTGGCCACCAGTTGACGCAGGTAGGCTTGAACGTCGTCGCCCTCCAGGTTGCGCCGCACCACCGCGGCCAGACCGCCCAGACGGCCGGTGCGTTCGGCCAGCACCACTTTGAATCCTTTGTCGGCCAGTTCCAGGGCCGCGTTCATGCCGGCCACACCGCCGCCGAGCACCAGCACCTCGGTATTCATGGGCAGCATGTGATCCTTGAGCGGTCCGGACTTGGCCACGCCGGCCACGGCCATGCGCACCAGTTGCTTGGCCTTGGCGGTGGCCAGTTCACGGGAGCCGCTGTGCACCCAGGCGCTCTGTTCCCGGATGTTGGCGATCTCCACCAGGTATTTGTTCAAGCCGGCCCGGCGGATGGTATCCTGAAACAGAGATTCGTGGGTACGGGGCGAACAGGCGCCCACCACCACCCGGTTTAGGTTCTTCTCCTGGATGGCCTTTTGAATGCGCTCCAGGGCCTCCTTGCCGCACCCGTGGCCGCTCATTTCCGCCAACATCACATGGGGGTACTTCTTGGCTTCGGCCACCACGGCGCCCACATCCAGGGCGTCGCCGATGTTCTGGCCGCAGTCGCAAACGAAAACGCCGATGCGCGGCGCCTCGCCGCTCACATCGCGTTCGGCCGGATAGTCGTCCTCGATCTCCGCCCCGGCGTCTGCCTTCTCAAGATGCTTGGCGGCCATGCAGGCCGCGGCACTGGCCTGCACCATGCTTTCGGGAATATCCTTGGGGCTTTCGAAAACACCGCAGACATAAACCCCCGGCCGGTTGGTGGCCACGGGATCGAACCCGCTGGTTTTGGCAAAACGATGGGCATTGAGTTCGATGCCCAGTGTCGCGGCCAGGCGCGTGGTCGCCTCCGAAGGCCGGAATCCGGTGGAGAGCACCACCATGTCGAAGGTCTCTGTAGTCAAGCCCGAGAGTTCATCGGTGGCGTATGAGATCTGCAGATCCTGTCCCGGTTGGGCCGGGATGATGCTGTGCGGCCTGCAGCGCACTAGGCGGACGCCGTATTGATCCTTGGCCCGCTGGTAGTAGCTTTCGTAATCTTTGCCGAAGGTGCGCATGTCCATGTAGAAAATGGTGGTTTCGATGTCGTCCTTGAAACGCTCCTTGGTGACGATGGCCTCCTTGAGGGCATACATGCAACAGACGCTGGAACAATAGGAGACATCTTCGCGGTTGATGCCGCGCGATCCGGCACATTGAATCCAGGCCACGCGCTTGGGCTGCGTTTTATCGGACGGCCGCACCAGCTGACCCAGGGTGGGACCCGAGGCCGACATGATGCGCTCGTACTCCAGGCCGGTGACCACGTTGGGGTAACGGCCGTGACCGAAATGATCCAATTTGCCCGGATCGAACAAATCGGCGCCGGCGGCCAAGATGATGGAAGCCACGTTCCGCGAGTTCTGTTTGGCGGTGTCGTTGGGAAGGATGGCATTGGCCGGGCACACCTTCACCAGGCCATCGATGTCCTTACAGGCCGCCATGTCGATGGAAAAGGCCTGGGGCGTGGCCTGGGGGTAACGCATGCAGGTGGGCGCCCGATGGTCCAATCCAGGAGAAAAGCGCACACATTCTGGGTACTTTTTGTGGCATTCACCGCAGGCCGTGCATTTTTCCAGATCGATATAACGGGGCGCGCTGGTCAAGGTGACGGTGAAATTGCCGGCCTCACCGGAAATACCGGTCAGCTGCGTCATGGGCAACAACTCGATGCGCTGCTGCCGGGCGCCGGCGGACAGGCGCGGTGAAATGGTACACAAATCGCAATTGTTGGTTGGAAAGGTGCGGTCCAGTTGGGTCATCAGGCCGCCGATGGCCCCGGCCTTGTCGATGAGCAGCACGTTGCGCTCTGCTTCCGACAAGTCCATGGCCGCCTTGATACCGGCCACGCCGCCGCCGATGATGAGAATACTCTGTTGGGGGTCTGCTGTATTGTCTATCATGGGTACCTTGCTCGCTCTCCTGTTAAGTAAAGGACTGAAGGCTGAAGGTGGAATTGTCTAAAAACCTGCCCACCCTCCTGGCGCCTTGCCCCTCACTTTCTATTTAGAAATCTGCAAACGTCGAAATAGGTTGCGACGCATCGCCTGATCAGATGCCGGCATAATCGAGGATCGAGGCCACGCGATGCTCCCAGCCGTGGGTCTCGATCTTCACGCCGGCCACCTTGTTTTTGAGGGCCGCGATGGCTTCACCGGCGATCTTGAGGCACTCGTTCTCGCGGTCGGAGGCCTTGCGGATGCGTCCGATCAACTCTTCGGAGATATGCGCGCCCGGTTCGTTCAGCGCCATGTAACGCGCGATCCCCACCGATTTGATCAAGAAGATGGTGGCAATGACCGGTACGCCCAGGCCCTTGGCAGCCGCCAGGAAATCGTCGAAACGGTCCAAATCGAAGACGGGCGGCGCCACGACGAACTGGGCGCCGGCAGCGACCTTCTTTTGGGCCAGAGCCAGTTCGGCGGCCATCTGGGTCTCGTCGGCAAACGAACCAATGGTGCAACCGGTGGTAAAAGTAGGCGCACCCTCCAGGTCGAACCCGGCCATATCGACACCATTTTGCAGTGAACGGATGGCCTCCACGAGCCCAAGCTCATCCAGATCGTTCACTGGTTTGGCATCGCGGTGATCGCCGTTGGCCATCTGTTCGCTGTTGGCGACGACCAGGTTCTGGATGCCCAGCACGTGGGCCGCCAGGATATCGCCCTGCAGGGCCATGCGGTTGCGATCGCGGCAATAGACATGGATGATAGCTTCGATGCCCTGCTGCTGCATCAACACACCACCGGCCAACGCGCTCATGCGCATAACGCCGTTGTCCATGTCCGGAACAACGACGGCATCCACCCGCCCTTTGAGCCTGCGGGCATTGGTGATCAGCTGAGAAATATCCACGCCTTTCGGGGTGTTCATCTCCGCCAGAACCAGAAATTCGCCAGATGCTAATCGTTTTTGAAAACTCATGGCTTCCCTTTGTCCTCTCTTAATCTTTTTTCTGAGTTCTCCATCCGTCGGAAAACCGGACGGATGGGCTTCAATGCCTCAAACTATCCTTAATTCTTTTTTAAATGCACACAAATGGAATCGCCTTCCCGCTCGTCCACGGCAATCAGCTCGTAGGCGTTGGCGGGCATGAGCTTGAACAGATCGGCACGAGTATCCGCATCCAGCCCAAGCACCTCCAGGGTTTGATTCGACTTCATCTCCCTGAACACCCGGGTGAACTTGAGCAACGCCAGGGAGGCGATGGCACCCCTGAAGTCGAGGCTGAAATTCGCTTTTTCCGCCAAGGTACGGCACTCCTTAGTAAAATACTTTTGATATCGCAAAAACCGTACGGGGGAAAGAGTGATTATGCTCCCGAAAACGAACAGGACATGCTCTCCGACCGAACGCCCGCGTCTATCCAAAGCGTGGGTTGCTAATAATGCAATCCACATGCCATGGAACCCATCCGTCGTTTCACCATTTAATTTGCTTTTGTTTCAATTGGTTATGGAGATACTGGCCTGCGGTCGCATTGCGGCGTTGCCCCCGAGGTGTTAAAGTGCTAAAAAATGCAGTTTTGACAGGTGTCAAATTTTGACAGGTGGCCTTAACC
>JBAQGR010000853.1:0-4824 GCA_049287895.1 Desulfatitalea sp. | reverse complement strand
GCGGCTTTCCCTTTCGGATACTCGCCGCGGCCGGGGATCACCAGCACCTGGCCCACATAGATCACATTGGGGTCCTTGATGGCGATCACCTCTTTGTGCGCCGATCCCCTCAGCTTCACCTGCTCGTTATGAAACGCATATATATCTGGCCAGCGATTGAAATTGCCCAGATACCGGCCGGCCAACCCATAAAGACTATCTCCTCTTCTGATCACGTGATTCACCGCCATTTACGACTCCTTTCAGCTATGCTTTACAGTTTTTCTCCAGGCTCCAACCGGCGGCGATGTTGCCCATGGCCCCGCCGTCCGCGCGACTCTGGCGGGTATAGCACCATTCGATCTTGCCATAGTTGACGGCCACGTCGTCCACCGGAAACTCGCCATTGTCGCTGCTGGTGGAAAAGGCGCTGATCAGGCAGTTGGTGAAGCGGTACTCCATGAACTTGACCTTGTCTTTGCCAGCCCGGCAGATTTCGACGACGATCTTGTCGATGTGGGTGCCGGCCGCGCAGGCCAGGGCCAGTTGCGGTGTAGCCATATCCAGCAGTTTGGCTAAGGTGAATTCGGATAAATCGGCCCGCTCGGCGCCGGCGCCACCGGCGCTGCCGGCGGTACGCGACACCCGCTGGCCGACGCCAAGATTGAAATTCAGGATCTCAATCCAACCGGCATGCCGCTCGTCGCTGCTCTCTCCTTGGATTCCGTCGATGTGCATGAACGCATCGAAACCCATTGCATCCACCTCCTTTGAAGATGATTTGATGGTGTATGTCGATTCGATTCCCATGGCGCGGAACGGCGCAGGGTGTTGGAAAGCCAGATGTGCTATCAGAGCAGTGAGGGGTGCCGTTACCATTGCCCAACCGTCATCGGGCGGCGTTGAACGCCGCGAAGCCTATCCCCGATTAGGTTTTTGAGTGACTAAAATGGCAAATCGACAATGGCATGTCAAGACCGATTTTGGGTCGCTGCAATTTTCAGTGAACTCACCAAGCGTTTGAGAGGTGGCGAAGCAATGCCTCGTATACCTGACCTCGCCACGAAGAGATGAATCGTGTTCTTCTACTGTTTTTTCGGCGGGTACTCCAGGCTGCTGCGGATAAGGGCCGCGGCGTCGCCGGAGGCTTCGTAATCGGTGTAGTAAATGGCGGAGGGTCGCAGGTTGTAAGCGTCGATGCGTTCGCCCATGGTGCGCAGGGCGGGCAGCCGGGCGCTGAAGAGCGTGGCGGCGATCATAAAGAGCGCTACGATCACCAGGCCCAGGAGTAGCCGGGCATAGGCGCGGAGCCCCGCCCGCGGGGCCGAAGCCCCAGGGGCGAGACGATCTTCGCGCAGAGCGTTAAGGTGTGCGCGCTTAGATGGCATTGGTCACTTCGATGAAGATTTTGTAGAACATGATGTAGCCCACCAAGAGGGTCAGGGCCAACTGGAAGCTCTGGCCCACCACATAGAGGGTGAAGGGTTTACCGCCCTTGAGATAGGGTTTGAACTCCTTGAAGTTGGTCTCCAGACCGATGGAAGTAAAGGCCAGGGCAAAGAACCACTCGCGGGCATTACGCGTAAAACCCCGGAGAACCCCCTGGTCGATCAACACGGAACTCACATCCTTGCCCATGCTCTGGTCCACGAGCGAGAAGATGACCGATGCCAGCATGAACCCGATGACGAATTTGGGGAAGCGATACCATACTTCCCACCAGCTCACCTTCTGATCCGGCGCGCAATCGACCTTGGCGCACCAATAGACCGCCACGCAGAAAGCGGTCACACCGATAAGCACGTTCTGGATCATCTTGACGGTAGCGGCCACATAGAGCGCTTTCTCGCCGTAGAAAGCGCCGGCCGCGGCCACGGCGCCCGTGGAGTCGATAGTGCTGCCCATCCAGGCGCCGGCCAGGATCTCGGGCATGCCCACCAGCTTGGCAAAGGCCGGCTGGGCCACCATCATGATGGCCGTGAAGACCATGGAGAGACCGATGGCCAGGGTCAACTCCTCTTTCTTGGCCCGGCAGGCGGCGGCTGTGGCGATGGCCGCCGACACCCCGCACACCGACATATCGGCCGAGATGGTGATGTTCAACGTCTTGGAGGCCATCTTGAGCACCCGCTGGCCGAACCAGTAAGTAAGGATCAGGGTAATGGGCGTGCAGATCCAGGCCACGAAGATACCCGGCTTGCCGATGGCCAGGATCTTATTGAAGAGAATCTCGGCGCCCAGCATCACCAGACCGGTCTTGATGAAGAACTCGGTGGAGGCCCCGGCCATGACCCACTTGGGCGTGCCGATGGTGTTGCTGATCAGCATGCCGAAGACGATGGCCCACAGGGGAAAACCGAAGCCCCAATGCTTCATGGTCGCCTGAGTCTCGGCCATGTAAGCCAGCACGGCGATGAAGAAGACGAAGAAGAAGCCCACGAAAAACCGGCCGAACGATTGGCCCATGATCGCTTTGCCGATACCGAAGAAGATGGCCATGGCCGCGCACAGGCCGATCAGGTAGGGGATACGGTTGAACGGTTTATGGGTCGCCTTGGATTTCGCCTTGGAGATTTTGCCGTGGGCCGTGGTCCAGGCCACGATGTCGCTTTCGGCCTGGCTGTTGAGGCCGGCATCGCTGAATCCAGCGGCCGCGGCGGCCGCTTCGGAGGCCTGGGCCTTGGCCAGGGCCGCGGCCGCGGTGGCCTGGGCCTTCTCAAACCCCGCCTTGCCGGCCTCGTTCAGGGCATCGGCCTGGGCCTGGCTGCGGTAGAGCGCATCCAGCGGATTGCTCGTCCAATCCCCCGGGGGGTTGAGAAATTTTTGCAGGGTTTTACCGATGGGCTGATCCAGGGCCTTGATGCCTTTCTTGGCATTGGCCGCCTGCTGCCAGGCGATGGTTTTAAAGGGCGCCTTGGCCGCCTCGGCCTTCATGACCTCATTGTGCTTGGCGATATTCTCGGCCATCTTTTCAGGCGGCCGGGGCAGAAAGATCAGCAGACCGATGATGAGCATCAGAAAACCGAGCCAGATCGCCATCCAATCCTCTTTGGTGTAAAGATCCTTCAGGGTGGTTTTGCCGCTCTCGATGACGACATAATCGGGTTCGGCCGATGCACTCTTTTTTTTCTCAGCCATAAAAACCTCCACAAACACCCTCATGGGGCAAAAGAAGGAACGGTTTACAAGCAGAAATTCGTTTCATATCGTTTAGATAGAATAGAGTGGCAAATCCACCGGGAGGTGTCAAGACCCAGTTCTTATCTTCTTATCTTTTGCCGAACATGGCGCCCATGAGCCCCCGGATAACCTGGCGGCCAAGCTGGCTGCCAATGGCCCGGGCCGCGCTCTTGGCCATGGCCGCGCCCATGGATTGGCGCTGGGTGCCTCGCCCCCGGCTCAGGCGCTCTTGCTGCTGGCGCTGCAACGCCTCCTCCCGTTCGGCCTGGGCCTGGGTCTGCTGGGCCTGGGCGCTTGCGGCCCGCGCTTGCAGCCGCTCGTGAGCCGATTCGCGATCCACGGCCTGATCGTACTTGCCTTTGACGGGCGAGCGCTGAATGAGGGTGGCGCGCTGTTCCGGGCTCAGCGGCCCGATCTGCCCCTCGGGCGGCGCGATCAGGGTGCGCTCCACCGGTGTGGGCCGGCCGTCTTCGGCCAGCACCGACACCAGGGCTTCGCCGGTGCCGAGGTTGACCAGGGTTTCAGCCGTATCGAAGGCCGGGTTGGCCCTGAAACCGGCCGCCACCGCCTTGATAGTCTTCTGATCCTTGGGCGTGAAAGCGCGCAGGGCGTGCTGGATCTTGAGCCCGAGCTGTCCGAGCACATTGTCGGGAATGTCCAGGGGGTTCTGGGTGATGAAGTAGATCCCCACCCCTTTGGAGCGGATCAGGCGCACCACCTGTTCGATCTTCTCCAGCAAGGGTTTGGGGGCCCCGGCAAAAAGAAGATGGGCCTCGTCAAAGAAGAGCACCAGCTTGGGCACCGGCGGATCGCCCACCTCGGGCAGCTGTTCGAACAGTTCGGCCAGCAGCCAGAGCAGAAAGGCAGCATAGACGCGTGGGGCCTGGTGGATCAGCCGGGTGGCGTCAAACAGGCTGACCACGCCCCGGCCGGAAAAGTCGGTGTGCATCAGGTCGGCCAACTGCAAGGCCGGTTCACCGAAGAAACGCTCGGCGCCCTGCGCTTCAAGCACCAGCAGCTGCCGCTGGATGGCGCCCACGCTGGCCGCTGCGATATTGCCATAGGTGGTGCCCAGCTCGCCGCTGTGCTCGGCCATCCAGGCCAGTAAACTGCGCAAGTCTTTGAGGTCCAGTAGCAGTAATCCCTGGTCATCGGCATAATCGAAAGCCGCATAGATGACGCCACTCTGGGTATCGTTGAGTTCCAGCAGATGGCTCAGCAGCAACGGCCCCATCTCCGATATAGTGGTGCGCACCGGGTGGCCGCTTTGGCCGTCCACATCCCAAAAGAGCGCCGGGCAGGGTTGTTGGCGAAACTCGGGCAAAGGAATAGCGGCCAGGCGCTCGTCAATTTTGGGATGCGGCCGGCCGGCAGTCGCCAGACCCGAGAGGTCGCCCTTGATGTCGGCGGCCCATACCGGCACGCCCAGGCGCGAAAAGCCTTCGGCCAACACTTGCAAGGTGACGGTCTTGCCGGTGCCTGTGGCGCCGGTGATCAATCCGTGGCGATTGCCCATGCGGCCCAAGTGCCGCACCAGACGGCCCTGGGCCGCGCCAATTGTAATGTCGGGTGAGGACATAGTTTTCTCCTGTTCGCAAAACGGGTAGTAGAATGAACAAAGCGCGACGCTGGCGATCCCGCGCCGCTGGTCCATACTATTTATCG
>JBAQGR010000852.1:0-7119 GCA_049287895.1 Desulfatitalea sp. | reverse complement strand
TGAGGGCCAATCCGGTGGCCAGCAACGAGCCGATGGCATCACCGTCCGGGTGGAAGTGGGAGACTACAAGAAAGCGTTGGTTTCTTTCGAGCTGCTCAACGATCGTTTGTATCATGGTGCTTTACCGTTTTTAAAAGCTGCTCGATGCGGGCGCCGTAGTCGATGGACGCGTCATAAAAAAATTGAAGGTCCGGCATATAGCGCAACGCCAGGCGCTGGGCAAGCTCGCGCTTGACAAAGCCGCGCGCGCGCTGAAAACCTTCCAGGGCGTCCTGTTGGGCGTTTTTACCGCTCGAGGTGGCAAAGTAGATCTTGGCCAGCCGCAGGTCGCGCGTTACCTCCACATCGGTGATGACGGCACCGGCCAGGCGCGGATCGCTGATCTGCTTTTGCAGCAGCTCACCCATCACCTCTTTGATCAAGCCGCCCACGCGGGCACTGCGGGAAAAGGGTCTCATGGTTATAAATGGATTATCTCCATCTCCGTATCGATCAGCTGGGCCAGTCCCAGATCTTCTGCAAAATTGATGATCTTGTCGATCTTGGCGTTGATCACCTGGTGATCGGCGCCGGCCAGGGCAAATCCGATCTGGGCGCGCTGGTGAATGTCATTGGCTCCCACTTCGGCCACCGAGGCGTTGAAGTTGTTGCGGATCTGGTGGACGATGGTCTTGACGACACTGCGCTTGGCCTTCAACGAGCGGCAGTCGTGAATCTGGAACGTCAAGACGCCGATACCCACCACCATGTGCGCCTGGGCCGAAGACCTTTTTGCCATTACGCCATTTCCGGCTTTATCTCTTCCATATAGTAGCACTCGATCACGTCGCCCACCTTGATATCGTTGAAGTTCTCCAGGGCGATGCCGCACTCGTAACCGCTTTGAACCTCCTTGGCGTCATCCTTGAATCGTCGCAAGGAGGTGTTTTTGCCCTCATAAATGACGATGCCGTCCCGGATCAGGCGCGTGAGCTGGTTGCGTTCCATCTTGCCGTCGGTGACATAGCAGCCGGCAATGGTGCCCAACTTGGGAACATGGAACGTCTCGCGCACGTCGGCGCGGCCCAGCGAGCGCTCGATGAAGGTGGACTTCATCATGCCCAAGATGGCATCTTTGACCTCTTTGATCACATTGTAGATGATGTTGTGGTAACGGATATCCACGCTCTCTTCGTGGGCCAGCTCCTGGACCTTGGGATTGGCCCGCACGTTGAAGCCGATGATGATCGCCTCGGATACGGCCGCCAGGGAGATGTCCGACTCGGTGATGGTGCCGGTGGCCGAATGGATGATGTTGATCGAAACTTCTTCGTTGGAGAGCTTGAGCAGCGAGTCGCGGATGGCTTCCATGGAGCCGTCCACATCGGTTTTGATGATCAGGTTCAGATCCTTGACCTGGCCTTCCTTCATGCGCTCGAACAGCTTTTCCAGGCTCAGGCGGCTGGTTTTGGCCAGCTCTTTGGCGCGAAGCTTCTGGGTGCGGTGCTGGCTGACCTGCTTGGCATCCTTTTCGTCCTTGAGGGCCACCATTTCGTCGCCGGCCATGGGCACCCCGGAAAGACCGATAATCTCCACCGGATGGGATGGCCCGGCCTCGTCCACCTTGTTGCCGCGGTCGTCGAGCAGGGCGCGAATTTTGCCATAGTGCACGCCGCACACCACGGCATCGCCGGTTCGAAGCGTGCCTTCCTTGACCAGCACCGTGGCCACCGGGCCACGCCCGGAGTCGAGTTTGGCTTCGACCACATGGCCATTGGCCAGCTTGTTGGGATTGGCCTTGAGTTCGAGCAGCTCGGCTTGCAGCAGGATCATCTCCATCAGCCCGTCGATGCCGGTTTGCTGTTTGGCCGAGACTTTGACAAAGATGGTTTCACCGCCCCAATCTTCGGGTGCCACGCCGATTTCGGCCAGTTGCCGCTGAACCCGGTCCGGGTTGGCATCGGGCTTGTCCATCTTGTTGACGGCCACGATCATGGGCACTTTGGCTGCCTTGGCATGGTTGATGGCCTCCACCGTCTGGGGCATGACGCCGTCGTCGGCCGCCACCACCAGAATGACGATATCGGTGATATGGGCTCCACGCGAGCGCATGGCCGAAAAGGCCTCGTGACCCGGGGTGTCCAGGAAGGCGATTTTACCCTTTTCGGTAGCCACCAGGTAGGCGCCGATGTGTTGGGTGATGCCGCCGGCTTCCCCGGCGGTCACGCGGGTTTTGCGGATGACGTCGAGCAGGGATGTTTTGCCGTGGTCCACGTGGCCCATGATGGTGACCACGGGTGGCCGGTGGAGCAATGTGTCCGGATCGTCGGTCTGGGCCGTCTGCAAGATAGTCTCCTCTTCAAAGGCGGCCCTTTCTACCTCATAGGTGAACTCGGCGGCCAGCAGGGCGGCGGTGTCGTAGTCGATGGTCTGGTTGACCGTCACCATCACCCCCATGAGCATCAGCTTGGCGATCATGTCGCCGGCCTTGATGCCCATGCGCTTGGCCAGATCGGCGACAATGATGGTGTCGTCGATGCGTACGCGGCGTTTGATGGCCTTGGCCGTGGTGATCTGGGTCTTTTGGGCGATGGGCACCATTTTGGCCTTACCGCCCTTACGGCCCTTTCGCGGCCGGACGCGGTCGTAGAGATCGGCTCCCTCGACCACCTCTTTTTTGCGGAACGAGATCTTTTTCTTCAGGAACTTCTTGTCGGGCAACACCTCTTCTTCGGCCTCGCCCTTTTTCTTGCCCTTTTTCTTGGGTCGTTCGCCCTTGTCGGTTTTGTCCCCTTTGGGTGCCTCCGCCGCGGGTACGACGACTGGGGTCGGCGGCAATTCAGGCTCGGGTTCCGGCGTCATCGTCCGCTCGGGCAGCTTGATGATCTTGGCCGCGGAATCTTTTTTCTTCTTCTTGCCCTTGATCTCCACCTTGGCCTTGGACGTATCGCCCAGCGGTACGGTTGCCGGCGCATCAAGCGCCTGCGCCGACGCATCGGCGGCCGCGGGTGGCGCGGTGGCGGTTTCGGGTGCTTGCTCCGGTTCGGCGCTCTCTTCCACGTCGGCCGAAGCCTGATCTTCGATCGCCGCGGTTTCGGCCATCGGTACGGGTTTCTTTTCCGAAGGCGTTTCGGCAGCGGCGGGCCGGGCTTGTTCCGCCGCTTCTTCGGTGGCTTCATCGATCTCGGCCGCTTCGGCTTCGGCCGCCGCTTCTTCCTCGGCCGGAGTTTCCTCTTCGACGGTTTTGCGCCGCCGGCGAATGACTGTCGGTTTGACCCGTTTTTCTTCCAGATCAAGAGAGGGACCGCCCTGGATAAACTGCCGGATCGTGGCCTCATGGCCGTCATCCAGCGCGCTCATATGGGAGTTCAGACCAAGATCGAGCGAGCTGATTTTTTCAAGCAGCGCCTTGTTGGTCATATTGAGCTCTCGTGCCAGCTCGTATACTCTTTTCTTGGTTTGTGTCATCCATCCCCCTTAACGTGATGTTCATTGCCGATGCTCGGCGCTCTCTTCCGTGTCGCTGTGGGCTAATTGTGGGGCGGCTCCTGGGTCGTATTCGTATCTTCCGGCGCACTCTCCTTCTCAGGGTCGGCTGCATCGGGTGGGGATGCTGTCGCCGCGGGCTCCGCCGAAGGGCTCTCTGGCGCGGCCGGTGCCGGCAGATCCGCCGCGGCCTTCTGGGCGGCGGCCTCTTCGACGGCCTTGGCCTTGGCCTCTTCGAGAGCGACCTTGGCGTTGGCAATCAGTTGTTTGGCTTTTTCTTCCCCGATACCCCGTATCTGGATCAAATCTTCAATATCGGCACCGGCCAGCTCCTCGGCCGAATAGTAGCCTTTTTCAAACAGCGCGTCGGCCATGCTGGCGCCCACGCCGCTCACCTGCATCAGCGAGTTGTAGCCGCTTTGCATGGTCTGGTTGTATTGGCTTTCGCTGTTGACATCCAGGTGCCAGCCGGTCAGCTTGGAGGCGAGGCGCACGTTTTGCCCGCGCTTGCCGATGGCCACCGACAAGAAGTCGTCCGGCACGATCACTTCCATGGATCGATTCTCTTCGTCGATGATGACGCGCGAGATTTCGGCCGGCGCCAGGGCGTTGCAGACGAACTTGGCGGCGTCCACATGCCACGGGATGATGTCGATCTTCTCGCCGCGTAGTTCCTGGACCACATTCTGCACACGGCTGCCTTTCATGCCCACGCAGGCGCCCACCGGGTCGATATCGGAGTCGGTGGAGGCCACCGCGATTTTGGCGCGACTGCCCGGCTCCCGGGCCGCGCCTTTGATGTCGACGATCCCTTCGGCGATTTCAGGCACTTCGGTTTTGAAGAGCATAACCAGAAAGTCGGGGTGGGTGCGGGTCAGCACCACCTGAGGTCCGCGGCTTTCATAAAGGACATCCAGAATCAAGGCCCGGATGCGATCGCCCCGGCGGTAGCTCTCCCTCGGAACTTGCTCGCGCACCGGCAGCACCGCTTCGGTGGCGCCCAGGTTGACGACGATATCGCCGCGATCGAAGCGCTGGACGATGCCGTTGATGATTTCGCTCTTGCGGTCGATGTAATTGGTGTAGACTGCATCGCGCTCCGCATCCTTGAGCTTCTGAATGATCACCTGCTTGGCCGATTGGGCGGCGATGCGGCCGAAGGTGGCGGCGTCCATCTTGGTTCCCAGGCTGTCGCCCACTTCGCATTCGGCGTCCAGCTTGCGGCCCTCAGGCAGGCTGATTTGTATATCGGGTTCGGTGACCTCTTCGACCACTTCCTTGAACTGGAATATTTCGATTTCACCACTTTGATCGTTGAATTTGGCTTCGATATCGATCTTGGCGCCATATTTTTTGCGCGCCGCGGAGCGCAGGGCTTCCTCCAAGGCTTGGATCAAGATTTGGCGGTCGATCCCCTTATCTCGGCTCACTTGTTCCACTACGCGTTTAACGTCTGCTATTAACATGGGTTTACTCCATGTCAATGAATAAGGTGCGCCTTGACGATATCGATAAACGCAATGCTCACCGTCTGGTTGTCGACCATGAGCAGAACGGACAGCCCGCTGAGGCCTTGCAAAGTGCCCGTGAAATTCTTCCTTCCCTGGATGGGTTGGGCTGTGCGCACTTTGGCCCGGGAACCCTGGAAGCGTTCGAAATCGCTGAGTCGGCCCAGCGGACGCTGCACACCGGGCGAAGATACCTCCATGCGATACGGCGCCTCCGTTTCCAAACCGACATCCAGCAAATCGCCCAGCTGACGGCTGATATTGACGCAGTCATCCATCGTAACGCCGCCGGGCTTGTCCAGGTAGATACGCAACGTACGGCCGGCGGGTTCGCGCTGGTATTCCACGTGGACCAGCTCCATGCCTTCGCCCTGACAAAGCGGTTCGGCCAGCAGCCAAATCTTTCCCACCATGGGGTTGGCCGCCATGCCGATAACCTGGGCGATCTTTATCTCGCTGTCCAAAACCATCGTTGCTCACGTTCCTGGCGCAAAAACAAAAACGGGCGTTAAGCCCGTTCCCCTGGAAAGTAGATCGTTGCCGACCTGGATACGCGTATCCGCTATGTGGAACCCATCATCTGAAACACACGCCTACAACCACACGTTCTCTACTTTACCAAGTTCGGTTCAGTCTAGATACCGGACTTTAAGGTGGAGCGGGCAACGAGGTTCGAACTCGCGACACCAAGCTTGGGAAGCTTGTACTCTACCAGCTGAGCTATGCCCGCTTACCAGGAGCTCTATATAAGGCAACCCAAATGGGATGTCAACTGGTTTCAGGACACTAAATATCCGTTTCAGTGGTCACTTTATTGCGTCCGGTATTTTTGGCCTGGTAAAGGGCCTTGTCGGCACGATCGACAAAAGCCGCCAACGCTTCTCCGCGTCTAAAGCAGGCGGCACCGATGGAAAGCGTGACACGGCCGAGCGTTTTCGATTTATCCGCGATCTTGAGATTGGCCTGGTCGAAATACTGGCGTATGTTTTCAGCCAGTACTTTTGCTCCGCCGAGCGGTGTAAAAGGCAATAAAACAACAAACTCTTCTCCCCCATAACGGGCGACGAAATCCCTGCCGCGCACGTGTTCCTTGATCATTTTGGCGACAAATTTCAACACCTCATCGCCGACGAGATGCCCATAGTCATCGTTGAATTTTTTGAAGTGATCGATATCGAGGATCAACAAGCTCAAAGGCTTATTTTCCTGAACGGCATTGACGGTCAACAGCTCCAAATTTTCGTTAAACGCTTTGCGGTTCGCCAAACCGGTCAAAAAATCCATCGAGGCCTCCATCTTGGTCCGCTCGAACTCCTTTTGCATGGTTTCCAATCCTGTTGTGGTTTCCTGGAGTTTGCGCTGAATTTCAAGACTGTAGCCATTGATCGTTTTTGTCTCGCCAATAATTTCGTCAAGGACGAGTTTAATGGTCTCCGAGGACAGATCGTCCGATAATTTGGCAACCGAATTGGTGAGTACGGTACCATATTTTTCAGCTTTTCCCGTCATGGACGCGAGCTCGCCCAGTACGGTCGTCAGCATTTTTGTTAAATCCTCCCGCAGCCTTTTTACGGCCCCCGCATCGATCTCCGCGCAATACTTCCGGTAGAGCCCGTCATTGACTTCTTCAGTAAAAGGCTCGCCGGCTTTTAAGATGGCATCGATCGTTGCTTTCAGCTCCCCGTTATTACCCGACACGTATTGATACCAAACGTCATAATTCCTGGGCGTTATCGGCACCTTGTATTTGGACATCAGCGGAAGTGCTATCCTCAAATAACCTTGTGTTTTTTCGATGAGCTGATGGTCTGTCATGATTGTCTCCAATCCTTTCAGGGGGGTTGCGTAGTACAATGCATGAAATCCATTAAAGTGCGCTTCTGAATCATTCCAGCAGCGCCCGGATGTCTTGAAGTTCGGCCAGCACGTTAGCCAGCAGGGTGGGTTCGGTGGGTGGCGCTTCGGTGCTGGTATTGTCTTTCAGATACTGACGGGCGCCCTTGATGGTGAATTTGCGGGCGTAGAGCAGGTGCCGGATAGTCAGAATCAGTTCCACGTCGGGTTTGCGGTAGAGCCGCTGACCGGCATCGGTGCGCTTGGGGCGGATGCGCGGAAATTCGCTCTCCCAGAAGCGTAACACGCTGGG
>JBAQGR010000851.1:0-1604 GCA_049287895.1 Desulfatitalea sp. | reverse complement strand
TACCCCCTCGAAAGCCGATAAAGCCATCAGCAAGATAAGACCTCCGGTCGACGATCCGGCGTGCCAGGGCCGGCGGTCGCCTATGAGCGGTTTCCAGTAATAAAGGGGGAGTATGCTGCTTCGCTATTTGGCCCTGTTGCCAATCTGTCTGTGCGCCGCATGGGCGCATGCCCAGGCATCGGTGGGCCCGGTGACGTCCCAGATACCGCGCCTGGCTGTGAATCAGTACGTTGAGTTTATTGAAGATCCAACCGGGGAGAGAACTTTTGAACAATTGCTCCAGGACGATCGACTCCCCTGGCAGCCGGGCGGAAGCGAGGCCTTCAACCGAGGATACAGCGCCTCCACCTGGTGGTTGAAGCTGGGCTTGCAATCCCAGTTGCCCGAAAGCAGCAAGCGCCTGCTGGAGATCGCCTATGCGGTGCTCGACTATGTGGATGTGGCCGTGGTGCATGCGGACGGCCGGGTCGAGCGGTTCCAGATGGGGGACAAGCTGTCGTTCAGGATGCGACCGGTGAAACACCGCTTCTTCATCGTACCCCTGACGCTGCTGCCGGGCGAACAAGTGACCCTTTATTTGCGCCTGCGCTCGTCCAGCGCGATCCAGGCCCCCATGACCTTGTGGGAGGAGAGCGAGTTCTTCGATTTCAACAACACGCGCATCATGATCAACGGGCTCTATTTCGGCACCATGCTGGTCATCGCGCTTTACAACCTGTTGATCTATTTCGCGTTGGGCGAACGCGTCTACCTGTATTACGTACTCTATGTGGCCTGCATGGCGTTGTTTGTGGCCAGTTTGGGGGGACACGCCTTCCAATATTTGTGGCCAAGCCAGACCCAATGGAACGATCAAGCGATCATCGTGTTCCTGGCCGGCGTGGTGGCGTTCGGTGTGCTATTTACCCGCCGATTTCTATCGCTGGCGCGGTATTCGAACCTCTTCAACCGCCTGGCCCTGGTTAGCGTAGTCTTGGGCGTGGGGATGATGGCCAGCGCTTTTTTGTTTTCATACAAGCTGAATATCCTGACGCTGATTCCGCTGGCGAGCTTCGCCTGCCTCCAGGGATTGGTAATGGGCGGCTACACCTGGAAAAAGGGCGAACCCACAGCCAAATATTTCTGTATCGCCTGGGTCGCCATGCTGAGTGGCGGCATGCTGCTGGCCCTGAGCAAGTTCAATTTAATACCCTCCAACGCGTTTACGGAACATGCCACCCAAATCGGCTCTTCCCTGGAGGTTTTGCTTTTGTCTTTCGCCCTGGCCGAGCGCATCAACGTGGAGCGCCGACTGCGCTACGAGGCCCAGAGCGTGGCCCTGGAAACCCAGATGATGGTCAACGCGACTCTGGAGCAGCGCGTGCTGCAGCGCACGGAAGAGCTCGAGCAGGTCAACTGGCGTTTGCAGGAACTCAGCGACACCGACCAGCTCACCGGCCTTCGCAACCGGCGCTTCCTGGACGGGCTGCTCGAACGGGAGTGGGTCCGCAGCCGGCGCTATGGGCATCACCTGGCGCTGCTGATGATCGATGTGGACCACTTCAAACAGGTCAACGATGTGCATGGCCATTTGACCGGGGATCGCTGCCTGCAGGTGTTGGCCG